>CAZKIR010000444.1:0-3584 GCA_964552835.1 uncultured Bacteroidales bacterium | reverse complement strand
CTTACCGGAAAGCCAACCGCTCGAAAGCCGGTTCGTTCACGGGTATCGGCGACACGAAAGCCCTGGAAATACTGGAAGGGATTGGAAAGGCTTTTTCCATTCCGGTGGTAACCGACATCCACGGGCCAGAAGAAGCTAATTTGGCCGCCCCGCACGTTGACGTGCTTCAGATACCGGCCTTCCTGTGCCGTCAAACGGATTTGCTGGTTGCAGCAGGCCAAACGGGGAAAACCGTGAACATCAAGAAAGGCCAGTTTTTATCGGGTGCGGCCATGAAGTACGCCGCTGAAAAAGTGGCTGGCACGGGCAACCACCGTATCATGCTCACGGAACGTGGCACCATGTTTGGCTACCAGGATTTGATCGTGGATTTCCGTAATATTCCTATCATGCAGCAAACAGGCTATCCCGTGATCCTCGATATCACGCATTCCCTGCAACAACCTAACCAGCAAAGCGGGGTTAGTGGCGGCCAGCCGCAGATGATCCATACCATTGCAAAAGCCGGTATTGCCAGCGGCGCGGATGGTATTTTTTTGGAAACCCACCCGGAACCGGCCAAAGCCAAGTCGGACGGTAGCAACATGCTTAAACTGGATGGTTTGAAACCCTTGTTAAAAACCTTGTTAAAATTACAAGGGGTGGCATCCTGATGTCAACCTTGCATGGTATAGCCACGCAGGCTCCATGGCACTTAAGTCATTAAGCAAAAATACGGGTGATAAACCAACTGAAAGTGCATCCCCAGGGGATGTATCTTCACGGGTTAGATAAGGGGATGTAAAATACACAAATCCTATTCTTGAAAATATTTTCTTTTTAATAGTAAAAAAAGCAGGCCTGTAAGCCGGATTCTGTAACTTTTTCAAAAGAAAAAGCCTTCTATCATTTATCTACGCGGCCTACCCTCCGGCATCAGGCGGGCAACCCTCGAGCGCCGGTTTATTTGGCCTTGCAACCCGTGGGACGGGCAGCTCCTGGTATCACTACCAGGACTGGTGAGCTCTTACCTCACCTTCTCACCCTTACCATGGCACGCGGCCATGGCGGTTTTTTTCTTCCCCGCTACCATGCCCTCGCGGGCATCTCCCATTTCGGGAGCACGGCGCCCTATGTTGTCCGGACTTTCCTCCCTTGCCATTCATGGCAAAGGCGATAGAACGGCCTGCTTTCAAGAAACATTAAATGTGCCTAGATGGAAAAGTAAGCACATTATTAAATTATCAGGTCAATGAACCAGTACATCAGCCAATGATTCACCGTCTTAATAACACCATCGTAGCCCCGAAACCATATTCCTGAAAAGAAGCATCCTGGTACTTTAGCCTGGGATGGTGCAGGTTCAGGTGGTTCCGCAGCTCGAACCGGAGTTTGCCATTGCCCACCCCGTGGATGAAGATAATTTTTTTGGTTTGCTGCCGGATGGCCTTGTCCAGTTCTTCCTTGAATTTTTTCATTTGAATATCCAGGATCTCCTGGTTTGATAAGCCCCGGTGATCATCGGTCAATTCCTCGATGTGCAAGTCTACCTCCCGGGCTTCCCCCAAGCTTCTTTTCACGGCCTGTCGAGAGCTTTCTTTTTGTTCCTTTTCCTGGACAATTTCTTTTAGTTCACCTTTGTCCACCTCCCATTCGTCTTCCTTTCCCGGGTGCACGGGGAACAAAACGGCTTTTTTGGTAAAATACTCGTTGGCCACCAGCTCGTTGTCCCAATCAAAATGAATGCCGCCCAAGGCGATTACTTTTTCAAAAACCGGGGCCCTCGTGTAGTTTTCAACCTGGTACAGGATAAGCTGCACGAGGTATTTTCGTTCTTGGCGCAAGGATTGCATGCCCATGTCTTCAAGGTACACCTTGCTGTTGGCATCCAGCAAGCCACTTTCAACCGGCATCAGGTTCTCCTCGTCCAAAAAGCGGGACACAACGTACAAGGCCTTGTAATTACTATCGTTGATAAGGTATGACTCCAGGCTGGTAAAAAACTTGCCTTCCTGGTAATCAGGCAGCAAGGCCAGCCAACAAAAAATATCCTCTTGCCCTTCCACGATCAAGTCAGATTTCTTGCTGAAAATATCTTCTTCAGGTGCCGGTCCCTCTTCGGCTGCCTTGGGGGTGCCCGTGTGTTCTTCCGCGGTTTTTTCCAGTACGATATCGTTTACCTTCACGGGAATTTCAAAACCATCGTCCGATTCCACGCTCACCATCTCTTTGCTGATGATGTCCCGGACAATGCCGCCCCCGGTTTCATTTAAAAATTTTACTTTATCGCCTATTTTATATGCCATGATCCTGTTTTTTACCTATTCCTTTTTTCAATAATCCTATATGAAATGCCCATTTTGCCATGGAACGATCATCCAGGCTAACGAAGGAATTGTTTCGTGTTTGCAAAATTACTTAAATTTGCCCACCTGAAATAATTTTTTATTGTAGAAGGATGGGCCATTTAAAAAATTTGCACGAGATACGGGTTGAGGATTTTGATTACCCCTTGCCAGAAGGGCGGATAGCGAAATATCCCTTGCCCGACAGGGCCGCGTCGAAGCTCCTTTTATACCGGCAAGGGGAAATCAGCGCGGCGGCCTTCAGGGAATTGCCTGATTACTTGCCCGGGAAGTCGCTTTTGCTGTACAACAATACCCGGGTAATCCATGCCCGGATGGTTTTTTACAAGGAGACCGGGGCCCGGATCGAGGTATTTTTCCTGGAACCTGACGAACCAAGGGATCATGCCATGAATTTTGCCCGGGAGGGAAAAGTACGCTGGAAATGTACCGTGGGCAACCTGAAAAAATGGAAAGGCGGGCCCTTGCGGAAGGAAATTGAACTAGGCGGCAAGCCCGCGAGCGTAGAGGCCCGTTTGATAGCAAAACACTCAAATTACCAATTGGTAGAGATATCATGGGAACCCGCCTGTTTTACCTTTTCTGATATCCTTGAAAAAGGGGGCCTGATCCCCATCCCGCCATACCTGGACCGGGAATCGGAAGAACAAGACAAGGAACGGTACCAAACCGTGTATGCCAACATGGGCGGCTCAGTGGCTGCCCCCACGGCCGGCCTCCATTTCACGGGAGATATCCTGCAAAAGATAGGTCAAAAAAACATCGGGCAAGCCCAACTGACCCTGCACGTGGGCGCGGGCACGTTCCAACCGGTAAAATCGGGCAACATCCAGGAACACGAGATGCATACCGAGCATTTTTCAGTGCCCCTGGAGGTGCTCGGGAAAATACGGGCCCATGGCACCATCATCCCCGTGGGCACCACCTCTTTGCGCACGCTGGAAAGCGTGTACTGGTTAAGCTTGCAATTAACAAGAGAAGGCAGCTTGCCCGGTGCCCCCCTGGTGGAACAGTGGGCCCCTTACGGCCAACATGAAAAAATCCCTCCTGGGGAAGCCTTGGGAAACCTCGTTTCGTATTTGAAGGAAAACCAGATGGATACTTTACAAGCCCGCACGCGGCTCATGATCGCGCCGGGTTATGATTTTAAATTGGCCAGCGGGCTGGTCACGAATTTTCACCAGCCCAGGAGCACCTTGTTGTTGCTCGTGGCGGCCATGGTGGGCGGGGATTGGAAAA
>CAZKIR010000443.1:0-3586 GCA_964552835.1 uncultured Bacteroidales bacterium | reverse complement strand
ATAGCATGGGCTTTAATATGGCATCGGTAATGAGCGGGGTCTTTTTGGAACCTTCTGGGCAAGGTCAGTGGGAAGAGCTTATTATTCCATGGAAAAGAAGTGACGAAGAAGGATATCGGTATGGAGGCAATAAGTTTGACCTGTCGCAGTGGGATAATGCCTATTTTGATCGTCTGGAGAAATTTGTTTCCGCGGCAAACAGCAGGGATATTATGGTGAAGTATATTTTTTTTGCACCCATCTTCGACGACCATAAATGGTCAGCTACCCCCTTTAACCCTGAGAACCATATCAACAGCAAATATGCGCAAGTTGAAGCCACGGGCGTTTATACCCTTAATAATCACCATGGGCTTCTCGATTTGCAAAAGGGGCTTATTGACATGGTGACTACCCGTCTCAAAGATTACCCCAATGTTATTTATGAAATAACTTTTGAAGGCAGCCCCGAATACACTGATTACGATTGGTATCGTCATGTTTTTACTTATCTGTGCGGGCAAATGCCCGAACCCCAAAAGCTCGCAATTTTTAATCTTGGTAAATTGCGTGAGCCTGCCCCCGAAATATTCCCCGGAGCTACTGGAATGTCATACATGGGGACAAACAATGCATCGGGTAGCACATCTTATAAAGATTTGGACCATAAGAATCTGTCTGATTTTGTTGGCAAAGGCATGCCTGTGCTGCATGGCGAAAGTTCTTTCCGCCCAAACTGGGAACCCCATGTACGCAATCATGCATACCGGGCATTGCTTTCAGGTGTAGGGGTATATACTTTCGTTGATTTTGGTTACAATGCGCGGTATCCCAATGGAAACAGGGCGCCTTATCCCCGGGCAATGCATGGCGGCGGCCCCGATATTCACCATAATTTGGCAGCAACATCGAAAATAATGAACAGCATTAACTTTGTAAATATGCAACCCAACCATTCGTTGGTGAGCTTCAAAAACAACAAATTCGAAGCAGCTGTTCTTGCCAATGAAGGTGAAGAGTATCTGGCTTATATCAGCTCAACACCACCTAATGGATTTTATAAGGTTGTTTACCAGGGTTATATCAAACCAATGGATGAAGGGTGGCACCATGTAAAGGCCGATGCCCTGGGTACATTAAGGTTTAAGCTGGGGGAAAAGGAAATAATCAACAGTGTCGATTATAAAAAACAGAGTATTACAGAACGGTTTTATTACAATGGGGTAAAGGCAATACCTTTTGAGCTGGAGTCAAAATTCAGCTATTACGGACACGAAACTGGCTTGTACTTAAATGCTGATTCGGTTCACAAAGAGGCTGTTGCTTATGAGCAGTTGCTCTGTAACGATGGGATAACAAAAGGGGTTGAAGCTACATATTATGTTGGAAACAAGCTTAATGAGAAACAGTTGTGGCGCATTGAGGATAAGGTACAGCACAAGGCGGTAAACTCCCCTTTCCTTAAAGAAGAGCAGGTGCAAAAAACCAGTTTTGTTTTTTCACTGCCTGCCGGCGAATACCATTGTCAGTGGCTCGACACTAAAACCGCTTCAGTAATTAACGAGTTTACTTTGAAACACGGAGATGGAGAACACCGTTTTCATACCCCTGTATTTTTGTTTGATATCGTGTTGAAAATAAAAAAGATTGAAAGATAAAACAGTAAATTATGAAAACATTTTTGAATATTATTTTTTTATTCTTGCTAATAGGGTGTAACACCAGTAAGCAAGAAGCTGAGTTTAGCACGATAGTTATTTCATCTGATAAAAACTTCTGGCAAACTTCTACTGAAAAGCTAAGTGATTTTAAAGCAGATCGACATATTAAAATTGTGATCGACATTAATCACCCCCTACAAGTCATTGATGGTTTTGGAGGATGCTTTAATGAGAAAGGGTGGGATGTACTGCAAAAACTTAGTCAAAAAGAACGTGAAAAAGTATTTTCTTCATTATTTAATATGGAAAACGGTTGCCGTTTTACCATTTACCGGATACCCATTGGTGCCAACGATTATGCCATTGATTGGTACAGCCACAACGAAACCCCTATGGATTTCGAAATGGATAATTTTTCAATTGAAAGAGACAAACAACGGTTGATTCCCTACATTAAAAATGCAATGGGTTATAATCCCGATCTGAAAATTTTCGCTTCGCCCTGGTGCCCCCCAACATGGATGAAAACCAATGGCCATTATGCTTGTCTTTCTGACAAAAGGGTAAACGACTTGCCTGAAAACAAACAGGGAGAAGAAATGGTTGACCAGTTCATCATGGAAGACCAATACCTTGATGCTTATGCCCTTTATTTTTCTAAATTCATTTCAGCTTATAAAAGCGAAGGTATACCCATTTATTCGGTACACGTTCAAAATGAACCCAATTCGTGTCAAAACTTCCCTTCGTGTGTTTGGACTCCTTCATCACTAGCCCGTTTTATTGGTAAACATTTAGGACCAAAACTGGAGGCCGATCATCCCGACATAGAACTTTGGTTGGGAACCATTGAACGCCCGCAGCCCGCACGTGTAGATGAGATATTATTGGTTGAAAATGCAAAAAAATACATCAAAGGTGTAGGTTTTCAGTGGGCAGGCAAAGGTTTAATTGAGTATGTGAATAAGCAATACCCCACTATGGAATTGATGCAGACCGAAACCGAATGTGGCGACGGCTCCAACAACTGGGCTGCACTGGAATATACTTTCGACTTAATGAAACACTACTTTGCCAACGGAGCAAATAGTTATCTGTACTGGAACATGGTGCTCGACCATACAGGGAGCAGCCAATGGGGATGGCAACAAAATTCAATAGTTACCATTGATGAAAATAATCAAGTTGTTTATAATCCTGAATTTTATTTGATGAAGCATTTTAGCTACTTTGTTGAAAAAGGTGCGCGCTACTTGAAAAGTGACGATGAAAACACTGTTGTTTTTCTGAATCCGGACAATAAAATAATAATTATTAGCTACAACTCAGCCAATGTTCCGGTAAATAAGCAATTCTGCATTTCAAATAAAAAGGTGAACATATGCTTAAAGGCTAAAACACTCTCAACAATTGTAGTTGAATTATAATTAAATCTGGTTTTATGAAACAGACCATGTCTGATTTATTACTGAGGCACACACGCAATATGAATAACAGTGTGGCACAAATTCATACTGGTCGCAATAATTAAACATATGAAAGGCATTATTTATCAGGTAGTTTTAACCGTTTCAATTTTGCTTTCGGCTTTGTCATCATGCAATAGCAAGGAGGATAAAGCAGCTGTGGAAAATGAGAAACCTCGTCTTATAGTTACAACAGATGGTGAAACGGACGACAAAGCATCATTTGTGCGATTCCTGCTATATACTACTGATTATGACATTGAGGGGCTTATTTACACCAACTCCAAATGGCAGTTAAAGGGTAATGGTACGGATTGGATGCACAACATAGTGGATCTTTATGAGATAGCTTACCCCAATTTACTTGTTCATAACCCGGATTACCCGGCACCCGAATTTCTGAAATCGTGTATGTATGTTGGTCAGCAAGCGTATGTAGGACGGGCTGCCGTAGGTGAGGGACATGATACCCCGGGGTCT
>CAZKIR010000442.1:0-3593 GCA_964552835.1 uncultured Bacteroidales bacterium | reverse complement strand
CGTTTTTATCGGTAATTTTTTCTATTTTTTCAATCGTGTTGGTATCCATGCCCGAGGCATAAAAATCACCGATTAACTGGCTGGTGGTACCTTTAGCCGCCCCTTCATCCGCGGCTGCCTCTTCTACCAAAGCCTTTAACAACTGGTGGTTTTCTTCCTGTAACTGGTCAAAAGCCCCGTAACGGCTATACTCCTTTGGTATCGGATGGTTTTTTATCCAATTCCCGTTCGCGTAGAGGTAAAAATTATCACCAGGGGCAATGGTAGTGTCCATGTCCTTCAAATCAATCGCTTTCATTTCTTTCATCTTGTTGGTTTTCTTTTCCGTACAACTTGCAAGTGTCATGCCCCCTACCAGGAGGAGTAGACCTATTATTGTTTTCATCTTCATTCCTTTTAAATATTATACCAAAAATTTTTACCCAAATTTTTCCAGGGTTTCCCGGATGATCTCCACACCTTCCAATAGCTCTTCTTCATTCATTACCAACGGTGGTGCAAAACGGATAATATGCCCGTGGGTGGGCTTTGCCAGCAGGCCGTTTTCTTTTAAGGCCATGCACACGTCCCAGGCGGTTTTTCCCTTGTAAGGTTTAATATCCACGGCATTCAACAATCCTTTCCCGCGAACGGCCTTGAGCCGATCCGACCCGATCCCGAGCAATTTTTCCCGGAAAATCCTGCCCATTTTTTCCGCGTTCCCGGCCAGTTTTTCCTCTTCCAGTACTTTTAGGGCCTCTATGGCCACCCTGGCCGACAAGGGGTTCCCCCCGAAAGTAGAGCCATGTTCCCCGGGCGCGATATTCAGCATGATATCGTCGTTAGCCAGCACGGCAGAAACGGGCAATGTGCCACCCGATAATGCCTTACCAAGGATCAGGATATCCGGTTTCACCCCCTCGTGATCACAGGCCAGCATTTTCCCGGTCCGTCCCAGGCCAGTTTGTATCTCATCGGCAATAAACAATACATTATTTTTTGCGCACAGTCCCGATGCTTTTTTCAGATAGCCATCTTCAGGAACGAAAACACCGGCCTCGCCCTGGATGGGCTCCACGAGAAAACCGGCCACCCCGGGTTTACCAAGCGCGTTTTCCAAGGCCGGGATATCATTATAAGGTATTTTTTGAAAACCCGGGGTGTAAGGCCCGTAATTGTTTCGTGAGCTGGGATCGGTCGACATGGATATCACCGTGATGGTCCGTCCATGAAAATTATTCCGGCAAACGATAATTTTTGCCTTGTTGCGCGGTATTTTCTTTACTTGATAAGCCCATTTACGGCATAGCTTCAGGGCAGTCTCATCAGCTTCGGCGCCCGAGTTCATGGGCAGCACCTTGTCGTACCCGAACAAAGAAGTTATGTATTCTTCAAACTCCCCCAGCACGTTATTATAAAATGCCCTGGAGGTAAGGGTCAATGCCTCTGCCTGTATTTTCAATGCTTGAATGATCCGTGGATGGCAATGTCCTTGATTAACGGCGGAATAAGCCGATAGAAAATCCAGGTATTTTTTGCCTTCCACGTCCCACACGTGTACACCTTTTCCTTTTTCAAGCACCACGGGCAAGGGGTGATAATTATGTGCCCCGTAGCGGTCCTCACGCTGAATGTAATCTGCTGTTTTCATCACCGGGTAATAGTTTATTGTTCGCTGTACCTTTTCTCTTGCCACATCCGGGTAAAAAACAAGATGGCCTGGCTAGGCCAAACCATCTTGGGCACATTACAAAAATAAGGATTTTTTACCAATTATCTGCGCTTAAAATCCACTCGGCCAAACAGGCATTGGAAAGTAAAAACCCGGAAAACCAATTGCTCGAGGCCGCTTCAATGTCCCCGTTATCAAGCCAAAGCCCTGTGCCGGTTTTTATAAGGAAATCCCAAAATAAATGGGATTTTGCCTCTTTCTTGATCCCGTCCAGTTGGATGCCCTTTTTCACGAAAGCATCGATTTCTTGAAAGATCCGATCTTTGTCCATGCAAGAAATATTAATTCTTTGATCGAAATTTACCCATTTCCCGGGTCAATTGTTCCAACTTATGTTCCAGATCCATGTTCTCGGATATTTCCAGCTTCAGGGCCAAAAGGCCTTTGGCGCCTTTTTGCTGCATGAACATGGGCATTTTTCGGGATTCAAAGACCCTAATATGGCCATCCCGCTCGATGGATTCGTAGCAGGTTACCGCCCCGTTTTCAATGACATTGATATCGTCCTTCTCGTTTTGTGCTGCTTGCTCCCCGGGAAATAGCTCCGCCTCCGTTTTGCCCAGGATGTCACCAGGTGTAAGCCGGTAAAAATCAAGATAGGCTTTGTTGGCAAACAAGAATTTACCCTCGTGGTCTTTCACGTATACCTTACCGGGAAAATTATTAATTACCTCGTTGAGCGATTCTATCCGTTCTTCTAACTGGGCAATCTTCTTCTCGGCTTTTTGTGATTCTTTCTTTTTAACCCGTTCCAACTCTTCCTGGGTAGCCTGCAATTCTTCAAAATTCTGACGCATTTCTTCCTCTTTCTCTTCCAATTCCTGGGCTTGCTCTTGCGAATTTTTCAATAACCCGGCCGTGCGGCTGTTAACCTGGATGGTATTAATGTTGATAGCGATGTTCTCGGCTACCCGTTCAAGCAATTTTACCTGGATATCAGTTATTTCCTTGAACGAGGCAATTTCAATAATCCCGTGCACTTTTTGATCAATTTTCATGGGTATTAGTACAATGGCCTTGGCCTTGGCTTCCCCCATGCCAGATGAAATCTTAAGGTAGGTATCAGGCACCTCGTCCAGGTATATTTTCTTGCCCGATTGATAACAAGCCCCTATTAATCCCTCACCTGGCTTTATCTCCAGTATTTCCTCGTCTTTGGTGCTTACACCGTAGGCTGAAAAAAGCTTTAAACTTGTTTCGCCCTCTTGATCTTCCACCACGTAAAAGGTGCCGAGTTGTGCCCCCAGATGTTTCACGATGGCAGACAATATCTGCTTCGACATGATTTGCAAATCGTCCTTGTTCTTACTTAGAACGTCATTAAATTGGGCAATTCCCTCGTTAAACCAAGCCTGTCTTTCTTCTTTTTTCCGGTGTTTGATCAATTCCTGGTTTTGGGCGCTTAATTCAGAGGTCCTTTCTTCTATGCGCTTGGCCAGGCCTTCTTTTTCTTTTTCCAGTGCCTTCCCGAGCTTTTCATTCTCGTTCAGGGCTTTGGCCGAGTGCCTTGTAATAATAAACGATTGCAACAACATGTAACTGGCCAGCCCGTACGGGGCTATATAACCAGAATTAATAATTCCCATATTGCTCAGCACGTCGTTAATAGCAGTGGCATACAGGGCCACGAAACCCACCAGGCTTAGAAATGCCCCATCTCGCCGACGGATAGTTGCACGGGCAAGCACCCAGAACATCAGGTACAAGCCCCCGAACAACAAGTATACCTGAAAAAACATCTGAAACTTGTTGAAGAAAATTACCGGGGTGGTAAAAATAAGCAAGGATATCATGATCCCGATGGCCACGAAAACCTGCAAAGACCTTTTTGAAAATTCTTCCCGAAAAAGGATGTAAAAAAACAAGACAAAAAACGGGATGG
>CAZKIR010000441.1:0-3599 GCA_964552835.1 uncultured Bacteroidales bacterium | reverse complement strand
GTTTCACGTAACGGCCCACGTACATGCTTTTTCCGTAGCCTGATAAATGGTTGTACCCTGAGGTATAAATGCTGTTGTGTCGTATTTTTATATAGTAGCCGGCCCCTCTCGTGTAGCCCCGTGCAATAATTTTTCCGTCCCCTATCGCGAGGATGGGGGTGCCCCTGGGTGCGGCGTAATCAACGCCACGGTGGGGGCGCCATATTTTTAAGATAGGATGGAACCGACGGTTCGTGTAGCCCGAGCTAACCCTCTTGAACCGCAAGGGGGCTTTTAGAAAGGTGCGGCGAAGGCTGTTGCCTTCCATGTCAAAATAGCTATTTTTTCCATCTTGTTTAAAACGGAAAGCGTAAAAAATCTCCCCGGCATGCGTGAAAGAAGCCGCGAATATTTTCGTTATCCCTATGGAAATGGAATCGATGAATTCTTCTTCATAAATGACCTTGAAGGCATCGTTTTTTTGCAGCCCGAAAAAATCGATGGTCCATGCATAGATATCGGCCAGCTGGATTGCCAAATCAGGGTTTAAATTATTATCTAGCATCGTGTTCCATAACGAACTCTTGATGGTGCCAGAGGCAAACCTTTTTACCCTTTCGGTCTCTTTTTCTTCCTTTTTTACCAAGACGGTATCGCTGAAAGTGATTTTTATATATTCCCTTGGTGAGGCCTCGTACACGAAATGCCTTAATTTTTTCAAGCTGTCGGGTGTGAAGTACAAGTAATAGTAGTTCCCGGCCTTTATTTTTCGGATATCAAAACTGTCTTTTCCCTTTTGGGCTATCCAGTATATTTGCTGATCGGGAATTCCCAGGGGGGAAAGTATCCTGCCCAGGGTCTGGTTGTAACGTATCCTTAGCTTTTTTATGATAAACGAGTCGGCGGGTATGCCATAAACCCGTTTGGTGGCAATGGTGTCTTGTCGTGTTACCCGGTTGCTGTCGGGCATGAATTCTTTTCCCTTATTTGGGATAATCCCGGGGTTCCGGTAAAAAATAATACTGATCAAGATGACCAATACAATAGACAAAACCGTAATAATTTTTCCTTTTCTCAAATCTGCCGGTATTTTTAGGGTTTGAACAATGAGGCCGACGGCTCCCGTTAGGCTATTCCTGTTAGTTGGCAGGCCAAGCTATGTTTATTGCACTACCACGTTCACGATTTTTTTGGGTACAACGATGATTTTCCGGATTTGTTTACCTTCTAGCCATTTTTGGGCTTTCTCGTGTCCCAATACTTTTTTTTCAATTTCTTCTTTTGGCATGTCCATGGGCAACTCGATCTTGAACCTTAATTTGCCGTTAAAGGAAATCGGGTATTCGAAGGTGTTTTCTAGTATGTATTCCTCCTTCCACTCGGGAAAAGGTTCATATGCCAAGGTTTTGGGATGGCCATACAAGGCCCATAATTCTTCGGCCACGTGGGGGGCAAAAGGGGCCAGTATTTTGACAAAAGTATCCGCGGTTGATTGGCTTACCTTCTGTTTTTTGATGCAATGGTTCGTGAACACCATCATTTGTGAAATGGCCGTGTTAAAACGCAAGTTGTTGATGTCTTCTTCTACTTTTTTAAGGGTTTGGTGAAGGATTTTCAAGGTATCATCTGTTTCATCGTCTTGTTGTATGTTTTCTAAATCGGCAAAAAACCTGTATACGCGGCCCAAGAAACCAAACACCCCTTTTATGCCGTTCTCGGACCAGGGCTTCGTGGCGTCCAGCGGCCCCATGAACATCTCGTACAAGCGCAAGGAATCGGCCCCGTACTTTTCTACTACTTCATCGGGGTTGATCACGTTTTTCAGTGATTTAGACATTTTGGCCACGATCTGGATCATTTCTTCGCCGCTTTCTTTATGATAAAATTTACCATCTTTTTCTTCTACCATGTCCGTGGGGATTTTTGCCCCGGATGGGCTTTCATAGGCGAAAGCCAGGATCATGCCCTGGTTATAAAGTTTTTTAAATGGTTCGTTAGTAGAAGCGATCCCGAGATCATACAATACCTTGTGCCAAAAACGGCTGTACAACAAGTGGAGTACGGCATGCTCGGCACCTCCAATGTACAGGTCCACGGGCATCCAATACTTCTCTTTTTCAAGATCAAAAGGATTTTTGTCGTTTGCCGGGTCGATATACCTGAGGTAATACCAGCAAGACCCGGCCCACTGGGGCATGGTGTTGGTTTCACGGCGGCCTTTCCGGCCTTTTTTATCGCTTACCACGAGCCAATCGCCAGCGTTTGCCAAGGGCGATTCTCCTGTTTCTCCTGGTTTGTACTTGTCCAATTCGGGTAATTCCAATGGCAATTGTTCATCGTCTAAAACCGTTATTTCGCCATCTTCCCAATGGATAACCGGGAAGGGTTCGCCCCAGTATCGCTGGCGGCTGAACAGCCAATCCCGTAACTTGTAATTCACGGCGGCTTTTCCCAGGCCTTTTTCTTCTAACCAATCCGTGATTTTTTTAATTCCGGCTTCCTTGTTCAAGCCGTTAATGTTGATGCCAATTTCCTCGTTGGATGAATGGATGTATTTCCCGTCTTTTGTCCAGCAGGATTTACCGGCGAGCACTTTTTCCCTGGTCCCCGGGTCGTCAATATCGGGCTCCATGATACAATCAACAGGGAGGCCAAACTTGGTGGCAAACTCGAAATCCCTTTCATCATGTGCAGGTACGGCCATGATGGCACCGGTGCCGTACCCGGTCAGCACGTAATCGGCTATCCAGATGGGAATTTTTTTCCCGCTAAGGGGATTGATAGCATAGCTCCCGGTAAACACCCCGGTTTTTTCTTTCGAGAGATCCGTGCGATCCAGTTCTGATTTTAACTTGGCCGATTCGATGTAGGCTTTGGCAGGCCCTTTTTGCCCTCCTTTTACCAGGTCGGCCACCAGCTTGTGCTCTGGGGCCACCACCATGTAGGTGGCACCAAAAAGGGTGTCGGGGCGGGTGGTGTACACGGAAAGTTCCTTATCGCTACCATCCACTTTGAAGAGGACTTCAGCTCCCGTGGACCGGCCAATCCAATTTCGCTGCATGTCTTTTATCCCTTCTGGCCAGTCAAGGTTTTCCAAGCCTTGCAACAGCCTCTCCGCGTAATGGGGAATGCGCAGCATCCATTGTTTTAAGTTTTTCCGGATCACCTCGTTGCCGCATTTTTCGTGGGTACCGTCGTTCAATACTTCTTCATTGGCGCACACGATTTCGCAATGGCCGCACCACCATACCTGGGCATCGTCGTAATAGGCCAGGCGTTTGTTGTCCACGAATTTTTTCTCGGCTTCTTTTCCTTGCTTTTTTAATTCAGCGGGTACTTCCAATTCAGCAATTGGCCGGCCTTTCTGTTGGGTTTCATCAAACCAAGTGTTGTACAAGCGGGTAAATATCCATTGTGTCCACTTGAAATAAGCCGGGTCAGTTGTATTAATTTCCCTGTCCCAGTCATAACTTAATCCCAGGGACTTAATCTGCCGCCTGAAGTTATCACAATTTTTATTGGTTGTAATGGCCGGGTGGGTGCCTGTTTGCATGGCATATTGCTCGGCGGGCAGGCCAAACGCGTCCCATCCCATGGGATGGAAAACGTTTCTTCCGCAC
>CAZKIR010000440.1:0-3613 GCA_964552835.1 uncultured Bacteroidales bacterium | reverse complement strand
AAAATACCCGCACCTGATAGGCATTACTGCCCCTATTCCCCTGTTTCACGGGCCTTTACTTTATTTATACAGTCTATACGCTTTACGCAACGAAGCTAAATTTCGTGCCATAGATTATCTGCATTTTATACCGGGAATTATTGCATATCTGTATATGAGTAGTTTTTTCTTTTTCTATACGGCAGAAGAAAAAATTCTGGTTGATAAAGGCATGATAAATGATTTTAGTACGTTTTCGCTTGTTTTACTTGTAGTTATACTCATTTCAGGAGTTATTTACGCCATACTTTCCTATCGGCTAACCATAGAGCATAAGAAAAAAATCAGAAACCGCTTTTCGTACAGCGAAGGTATAAGCTTGAAATGGTTGCGCTACTGCATACTAAGTATAGGTTTGATTTTTTTATCGGCTATCGTTGTTTTTAGCTTGCGCAACGGTTTTAATGTCACTTTTCCATTTGACCCAGAGTATATTTTTTATCTAATCTTGATTGTTCTTATCTTCTACATTGGTTATTTCGGCATTAAGCATGAAAATATTTTTGTTAATAATCCCTTGACTGAGATCGGAGAAACAAGCAAGGAAGCCCCCTTACCGAAATACAAAAATTCGGGCATAAAGTCGGAGACAGCTATTGAATTGTATGAAAAACTACTGAAATTTATGGAAGAGAAAAAGCCCTACCTGAATCCCAGGCTCAGTTTGTCGGAGTTATCCCGGGAGCTTGATATTTCTTCCAACCAGCTTTCGCAAATCATCAACCAGCAGGCAGGTGTCAACTTTCACGATTTTGTATCGGGTAGAAGAATTTTTACTTCATGCAAAAAGTAATCAAAATTTTAGTTTGCTTGCTCTGGCACTCGATGCCGGTTTCAATTCCAAATCATCGTTCAACTACATCTTTAAAAAGCAAAAAGGCATTTCTCCTTCGCAATACTTATCTGAGATACAGAACCGGCAGTAAAAGGCTTCGCTATTTCTGTATTTCTTTACATTGCCGAATAATTCATTTAGCTCTGTTTATCAAACAATAAAAGGACTAAAATTATAGGTTTGGACATGCTTTTAGTGCAAACCTATACGTTTGAGCGATTGCCTTACTGTTTGGCTTTTTCTTTGCTCAAAAATTATTGTTTCACTAATAAAATTTTGATTTATGAAAGCAATGGAGCAAAGCACAATCATTAAAAAGTATAAAAGGCCATACCTCTTTTTTCTTTTAAGTACAGCTATTCCATGGACCTTATGGTTTCTATCCGGTTATTTGAGCCACATCGAGCCATTTACCAAAACCCTGGAATGGGCTGTGGGCATCAGCAGTATTTTGGGGCTTCTGGCACCTGCTATTATTGCACTGTTTTTTATGTTGCCCCACAAAGAACTGCGCACCGATTTTCTGGGACGCTTCTTCAATTTCAAAACCATAAAGGGCGAATACATGCTACTTACTTTCTTTTTAATGCTTATTAGCATTTTGGCTGCTCAGGCAATTTCCTTGTTTTTTGGATATTCGGTCGAACAGTTTTCTTTCCGCGGTTCATTTACTTTTACTTCTTCGCTTTTTCCGGTTTGGTTTTTACTGCTGGCAGCCCCCATTTTGGAAGAGATTGCATGGCACTCATACGGGACCGACAGTCTTGTTTCGCGGTTCAATCTACTTAAAGCCTCATTAATATTTGCACTTTACTGGGCAGTTTGGCATTTTCCTTTATCCACTATTAAAGGATATTACCACAGCAATTTGGTAGAATCGGGTTGGATTTACTCGCTGAATTTTATTGTTAGCATGGTGCCTTTTGTTTTAATAATGAACTGGATATATTATAAGACCAATCGGAACATTTTGCTTACCATCGTATTTCATATTACGGCAGTGTTTTTTAATGAAATATTTGCAACACACCCCATGAGTAAAGTCATTCAAACCGGCTTGCTTTTAATTGTTTCCGCTTATTTGCTTATAAAAGACAAAGATTTATTTTTAAAACGGATTCAATTGGATATTGTTGGCTGAAAAAGAACTGATGAAAAAGGTGTAGAAATTATAAAAACAGATAATGATAACTAAAAACTTAAAAACATAATCAATGAAAAATTCAAAAACATTCAAACTAAGCCTTTTGGCAATACTTTTTCTCTTTGCGTCATGCGAAAAGAGCGAAATGGACGAAATAGAATTCCTTCTAAACAAATATAATGCTGAAGCCTATACCATTACCAATGCCCATTTGGAGCATTTACCACAACCCGTTCAAAATTATTTAATTGCAACAGGCGTAGTAGGCAGCCAATATGCAAACAGCATAAAGCTAAACTATACCGGGAATTTTAAATTGAACGAAAACGCTTCATGGGCTTCAATGGAGGCGGTAACTTATATTACCAACAAACCCATAAGCCGACACTGGATAGGTGAAATAGATTCGCCTATGGGAAAAATGACCGGATTGGATTATTACTACAATGGTGCCGGAAAATTAGATATCCGTCTGGCACCTTCTGTTCCGTTTATGTTTTCCGATGGTTACGAACTTAGCATAAGTGAGCTTATTGCCTTTTTGGGCGAGCTGGTTTACAATCCTTCGGCCTGCCTGAGCAGTAATATTAGCTGGCAACAGGTATCCGATTATACCGCTAAAGCCACCATAGAAGATGCCGGACTCAGCGTTTCGGGCATATTCTCTTTTGATGAAAATTATCTGATTACCCGCTTCGAGTCGAATGACCGCTATTTTGGAGATACGAAAAATAAATTGCCGTGGATTGTGTATATGCGAGATTATAAAACCTTCAGCGGCATTGAAATCCCAAGCACTTTCAGGGCTGTTTGGATAAAGCCCGAAGGGGAATATGAGTACATTAATGCCACTATCACCGATTTATTGTTTGATGCAAAAACCCTTTAAAAACGAAAACAAATGAAAGGATTAAGAATAATAATAGCAGCATTTATTTTTTCAACACTAAGCATAACGGCATTTTCGCAGGAAACACGCTCTAAAAAAGCTATGTTTGTTGAATTGGGTGGAGCCGGAATAGCGTCTTCATTTAATTACGAACAAAGAATTTGGACGAAAAATAATCATGATTTTTCGCTACGAGGCGGACTAGGCTACTTTCCGCTCATAGTAAATACCAAGTTATCAGTCGGTACTTTTAGTGCAATTTTGGGGGCAAATTTCGACAAGAACTTTAATCACCATATCCTGACCATTGGTGTTTCAAATGCCGTTACAAGCACTAAAGCCAATGGGATTAGCGATGATTTTAACACCATAAGCTTTAGCCATCTAATAATTCCAAATTTGGGTTACCGGTATCATAAACCTGAAAAACATAGGCTTTTTGCAGGAATAGGCTATTCGCCCATTATTTCATACAATGGGCTGTCAATTGAAAACCGCTTGTTTCAATTTAAAAATCATTTCTATTTATCAATCGGACTGATTTTGTAAATCTTTAAATATATAAAAAGATGAAACACCCAGGATTAAGTTTTAAACACATGGACATGATTGAAAGCTCTTTGCGTCTTTGCGACTTTGCGTGAAATAAATTTTTAACAGATGAAATCCTCACCATTAAGAGGTTTAAAAAAAATGAGTGGTACAA
>CAZKIR010000439.1:2554-3620 GCA_964552835.1 uncultured Bacteroidales bacterium | reverse complement strand
CTACATCAGCGCTTCCTGTTGAATCAATTACGGTATGCGCCTTTACAATGGCTTTGCCCATGGGGGTTGCCAAAACCACCCCTTTTACCTGGTTTCCTTCCACCAGTGCGCCACAAGCAATTGCCCCAAACCATATATCACCTTTGGCTTTTCGTATCTCTTTGCGATAATACTCTGTTTTCCAGTCTTTTACCCATTCATCATCCCGTTCTTTTTGCCTGGGGTGCCCGGCAGGGGCCATTTTTTTCACTTCCCTGTCTATTTCGCTGGTAAACCCTTCACGATAGCCAAACCAGTAACGACCAATTAACCCCATTGTACCCATTCCTCCAAGCCCGTGCAAATATTCACAGCACAGGGTTTTGGCACCATGGCGGGCCGCTCCAATGGCCGCCGGTGCACCAGCCGTGCCACCACCTACGACCACCACGTCAAAGTGGCCCCAAACTGGCAAATCAGTAACTTGTTCCTCAATTTGTCCTTGTATATTATTTTCACGAATAAAATCATAGCCGTGTTTGATGGATTGTTTTATTTTAATCTCATTACCGGAAGCCAGGATTTTTACCCCGGAGCTTTCTGAAACAGTTTTGGCTTCTCTAAAGGCGTGGCGGCCTAATGCAGAACCCATCTCAATAAAATTGGCAGGCGCCAGCATATTTTCCACCAGATCACGCGATATATCGGTATACCCATTAAGGACATATAAACCAGTTGTATCTTTTGGCTTACAGGCTGAAAAATCAAATTCCTCTGCTTTTAACCGGTTGGCATTATACCTTTTCTCTGAAATAAGGTGAACAGGAGGAACAAAAAACAATTCATCGGCCACATCTACCTGATCGGCATCCCATGTATTATCGCGAGCTATTTGCTCAGCTTTGCTAAGTGTATCAAAATTATAGTTTTCAAGGCGAAGATCCAGGGTGTATTCCAGTGCTGTATAAGATTTGTCTTTATATGATAAGGGAGTATCCATTTGTTTGTACGAAATATCTGGCCCGGTTTTAGGTTGATTTCCCAAAACAGTGAATTTAAATGGATACTTACCAGGGCTGAATGTTGA
>CAZKIR010000439.1:0-2544 GCA_964552835.1 uncultured Bacteroidales bacterium | reverse complement strand
AAAGCGGTGCTTGCATGGCATGCACTGTAGTCGCGTGAAAGGAGGTATCAACAATTACCTTGGCTGTAATGGCTTGTTGGCCCGTACGATTAGAAATTACCAGGCCCGAAATCTTTTTATTTTCATCCAATAGCATATCGCTAACATACGAGCTGTATAAAAACGGAATGCCCTTCGCTATCATTTCATCTTCAAGGGTTTGTTTAACGTGCATGGGCAAGGGGGGCTGGGCAGAAGGAAATAGTTTGTTGAACAGGGGGTGATTGGATGAGCTATTTTGATGCGACCAGTAACGGAAACCGGAACAAATATCCTCGCCCGCGTATGGATATGCCGAGATAACCATGGCCTTTCCACCGGCTTTTGTCACGGCTGATGCCCCGGCTATGCCAGCCAAGGTGGCCCCAACAAATAAAACATCTACATCATTTATCACGGGGATATTGTTTAACGGGCGCTTGCAATTTATGTAGGGCTTATCTTTTTTTTCCGTTTGCCCACACATAATGTACATGGATGAGGTACTGATAAAAATACCTCCTAGCGTACTGTTTTTTAAAAATTTTCTTCTGTCCATTGTATCATTGTTAGTTTTAAAGCTACAAATCAAAGATAGTAAAATCAAATTGCAAGCATGGCAATTTTCACTCGACAAATACTCGACAAATGTTGTCGGGCCGTGATTAACCGGCTAAGTATGAAGTAAATTCGGCCTGGGTTAACTGTAGCTTTCGCCGTATCCTGGAAGAGTAATCAAAGACGGATTTTTTGGATATGAACATTATCGCTGAAATTTCATCGGGTTTTAAATTGCATTTTAAACAAGCCAATAATTGTTTTTCCCTGTCGGTGATCTGATGCAATAATTGATTATGGTTGTCTGCATGAACCAGTAACCTGGCCAGATCATCAATTTTTTGATGCAATGCTTTTTTACCGGTTTGTTTTTGGACAGCAGATTTTTTTTCGTCCCCGATAGCATAAAACTGGTTCCTGACATCGCGAATTGCTTCATTTATTTCGATTTGTAAAGAAGCCTGCCGTGATTCGTTTCTTAACTTGTTCAATTCGGTATTAACATTATCAAGGTTTTCTGTTAAATCAGCCGCTGGCCCATTTTCGCCTGGCACAAGCATTTGGCTAATCTTGTTCTCGTACTCTTTAACTTTTAAATCTGTTATCTCTTTGCTTTTCTCGTAAGAATGGATTTTACTGTTCAGGTTTTCAATCACAAGCTTGTTGTTTCGAATTTCAACCTTTTTATTCCTGGCGTTTTGATAAAGGATATACAAAACCAGGAATAATATTAAAGCAAAGAAGGCAAATACAAAAATAATCAAGTTGATATTAGCCCGGAGCCTTTGCTCGTTGAGCTCGTTTTGCCCTTTCAGGCGTTCGAATTCACTCATGGCCAACTCCTTGTTAAAAATCTTCCTGGTCAGCAGTTTTGATTTTTCCAGGTGATAAAGCGCCTGGTCATGATTGTTTTTATCCCGATAGATGGAATATAATATCTCGTGGGCATATTTTGCCTGGAAACCCACGTTATATTTTTCTGATATACGAAGGGACAACAAGGCAAAACGCTCGGCTTTACCATATCTTTTTAGTTTCTTGTAAGCCTTAGCAATACTATGGAGGGCGGCACAATCGTTTATACCTGCTTTTTTATCGTAAATGGCAGCCAAAAAAAAGTAATGGAGTGCTTTTTTGATTTGGCCTGATTGTTTGCAGATCATTCCATAAGTATGGTGGGTCCATGCCATTGCATGCAAATTCTTCGATTGCCGGGCAAGTTTTAGGTTCTCCCGGGCCCTATTTTTTAACCCCGGGGCATATTGACCGCTTTGCATCAAAATATCTATTTTACTTGTAACCGATATGGCCTGTTCGCCCGGTAATTGCAGATGCTTAAACAGTTCAATAGACTGATCGAGCAAGCCAAAGGCCCGGTCGTAATTGCCGATATGGCCAAAGAAATTTCCCGTGTAACGGTACAGGTATGCTTGTTTTTGTTTTGAAAATGAATTTCTTAGCTGGTATAACCGGCCATGGTATTTCACGGCCTCTAAAAACTCACCCAAAATGAGTTGTGATGCATAAAGGCAAAGCAGGATGTCTTTGTTTTCGGGGTGAAATTCAAGCGCTTTCTTGCAGATCATTGAAACCGTGTCGGGATTTGAATACCTGTTTTGCCATAAAGCATGGGCCATCTCATCCACCTTAGGGGCACTAAATACCTCTTTGTTCATGTATTTTTCCAGGGAAAGGTGTTTAGGCATTTCAATGGATTGGTATTCATTAAACAGGGAATCTACTATATAATCTTGAGAATACCCTTCAAAAGAAAAGGAAATAAGATACAAAAACACTACTACACGGGTAAAGATCTTCATTGAACCGGTTATTGTTATTATTTTGGCAGGTGCAAAAATAATATTTTTCTTAGGGTACACCTATATTCTCTCCTGGCATTTATCCAATGCATTAAAACAGGGGCCATTCAATTTATAAAACCGTGTTCTCATGAATATATTTTTTAAT
>CAZKIR010000438.1:0-3627 GCA_964552835.1 uncultured Bacteroidales bacterium | reverse complement strand
GCTGTCGTTTGGCATAGTTACGGTATATCTGGGGATAAAAAGTTTTTAATTAGTAAATTATATAATATTTTAGCAGCCGTTTCAGTTACTTCTAGTATGAAAATCCAATCAATAAAATACGTTTTCCTGCTCGGGTTTCATGTTTTGTCCTTGATGGTGTTTTCCCAACAACAAAAGGTTAAGCATTATCAAGAAGTAGACTTGAAGCCCTTGCACTTTGGATATACCATTGGGGTAAATACCATGGATTTCGTGATAAATTTATCCGATAATTACGCGAAATTTCCCTTGATCGCTGACGTGCCAGTTCTACAACCCGGCTTTCATGTTTCCATGATCTCCGATTTCCGGTTAAGCAATCGGTTGACCTTTCGGGTTTTGCCCGGCATGGCCTTTGGTTCGCGAGAAATTGAGTTTGATTTGGAGAATGGTGCCCCAGACTCGCTCCCTGGAATAAAGGAAGATATACCGTTTCCTTATTATCCCTTGGAAATACCGGTTTTACTGAAATACCGCGCGGAACGGATAAACAATTACCGGCCATACATCATTGGTGGGGCTAATTTCCGGTTCGATTTTGCCGACTTCAGGTCAAATGGTTATTCCTATGAAAGCGACATGGGCAAAAGGACATCTTCCATTAAGTTCAAAATCTTTGATTATGCTTACGAGGTGGGTTTTGGAATAGATTTTTATTTTGAATTTTTCAAGCTTTCCACGGAGCTAAAATATAGTGTTGGCCTCCGTGACCTTTTAAGCCATGACTTAACGGAAGAGGAGCGCGGGGGGGTCGATGAAATATATATAAACGGGATTTCGTCCATTCGATCGAACCTGATCATGTTTTCCTTGCATTTCGAGTAAATATTTACCCTCTTTTTAGTTCCGAGCATATAATGGCCGCGGCAATGGCAACGTTTAATGATTCTGGCTGTTGTGGCAGGGTTGTAAAGGACGGGATAGTTATCTTTTGCCCGATATATCTTGAAAGCGCGGGGGATATCCCGTGGGCTTCACTGCCCAAAACCATCCAGCAAGGTTCTGGCAAGGGGGTTTCATAAATGCTTTTCCCATTCATGTACGTGCCAATAACACGGGCTTTTGGAATGGCCCTGGACAAAACTTCATCCAGGTTAGTATAATATACCTTTACCCGTGCAAAAGACCCCATGGTAGCCTGGATGGTTTTCGGGTTGTGTAAGTCAACCGTGTCCATGGAGCATATTATCTCATGTACCCCGAACCAGTCAGCGGTACGGATGATGGTTCCCAGGTTGCCAGGATCGCCCAACCGATCAAGTATTAAACAATTTTTTTTGCACAATTCATCAATATTCATAGCGTTGTTAAAAATAGGAACGATAGCCAACGCTTGGTTGGGTGTTTTTAACTGGCTGATTTTTTTTAGCTCATTTTCTTCGATGGTTACTATTTCATCAATTTTTTTGCAGGTGGGCAGGCTATCAAAATATTTATCTTTAAAATTTTGAAGGCAATACAATTTTTTAATAATATGGCCAGAGGCAATAAAATCAAGGATAATCTTCTCTCCCTCCAACACGAACAACTGGTGTTTCTCGCGTTGTTTCTTGCGCGAAAGGGAGGATACGAGTTTTATTTCATTTCGTGTTATCACTGGTTAACGGCCTATTTAGGTGATTGAAATAATATATCTTTGCAACAATCAAACATGCCTTGGCAAGGAGCCTTTTTTTTATGAACAAGTTTAAATTAAATAATAAATCTTTCCAAACGAGATGCATATGGATATTGGCCTTGGTATTCACCATATCTTGTAACCCTGTCAAACATGTGCCCAAAGATAAATATTTGTTAGACAAATATACTATCAAGATAAAAGATAAAGAGATAGAGAAAAAGGAGATAAAAGAAGTTATTTCACGAAAAGTGAATAAACAGATTTTTGGGTTTCGGTTTCATTTGGCGGTATATAATATATCTAAGAAGGATAAAGATAACTGGTGGAACCGCTGGATTAGGAAAATAGGGGAGGCACCGGTCATTTTTGATAAATACATGGTAGATAAAACAAAAAACCACCTGAAACTGTATTTAAAAAACAAGGGATATTTTCAGGCCGAAGTATCAGATACCTTCCTGATCGATAAACGCCAGGCAGAAATCAAGTACACGATATATCCCGGGGAGCCTTTTCTTATAGGTCCAATTTCTTATAGTTTTTCCGATACCAGCATCAAGCCATTAATATTGCAGGATACTATAAATTCCCTCTTGAAAACCGGGAAACCCCTTGATGTTGATTTATTACAAAAAGAACGTGATCGTATCGAGCGCTTCATGAAAACCAAGGGATATTATGATTTCATGAAACAATATATTTTTTATGAAGTTGACAGCACTATTGGGGATCATTTAGTTGCTTTAAATATTGGGATTAAAAAACAACTTATCAAGGACAGTACTGGGAATTTTATTTCTATTCCCCACCAGGTATATAAAATAAAAAATACGTATGTTATACCAGATTATCATGCAAAAAAAGCATTGACAAGGGATTCACAGTATATTCTATCGTTTGATACCGTGGGGTATGATGGTATTGATTTTGTTTTCACTGGCCAACCAAAAGGTAGCAAAGAAATATTGCACCAGTCAATTTTCGTGGATGAAAATGATTTATATAATATTGAAAAGGTAAGGACTACTTATGACCATTTGTCTTCGCTGGAGTTATATAATATTATTAACATACAATTTAAACGGTTAACCCCCCTGCAAGAGTTAAAACATGCCGATACCGCGTGGCTCGATTGCCAGGTACAAATGACGCCCAGCCTCTCGCAGTCTTATTCCTTCGAGATCGAGGGCACCAATTCAAGCGGGAACCTGGGGGGGGCAACTAACCTTGTATACCGGCACAAGAATCTTTTTAACGGGTTCGAGGAATTTGACTTAAGGCTACGGGGCGCTTTCGAGACTCTTAAGCCCTCTAATCAAGCAGGTTACGATAATACCTTGGAGTTTGGCGCAGAAGCCCGGCTTAACTTGCACCGCTTCCTTATCCCCGTGAAAAGGGAAGACTTTATTAAAAAATATAACCCGAAAACTGCTATTATCCTAGCGTATAACTATCAAAGAAGACCTGATTATACCCGGACGATAGCGAATTTTAGATTTGGTTACAACTGGCGTGAAACCAGGAATAAAATTCATAACTTGAACCCCCTGGAATTTAACTTGGTTAAGCTGCCAGGTATTACCGATGAATTTGCCCGGGAGATTGACGGGACCTACTTGGAATATAGTTATAAGCCCCACGTGGTTTCGGTTACAAGTTATAATTTTACTTATAATAGCCAAAATATCAAAAAGCAAAGCGATTTTTTTTACTTGCACCTGAACGCGGAATCGGCCGGAAATATTTTAACCGGGGCAAACAACTTACTAGGAACACCTGTTAATGGTGGCTATAACATTTTTGGCACCCGGTATGCCCAGTATTTATTGGCCGACATTGACATGCGGTACCACCAGATATTAAACAAGGCCAACAAGTTTGCCTACAGGTTTTTTATTGGGGCGGGTTATTCTTATGGCAATTCGAACGCCCTACCTTTCGAGAAAAAATATTTTTCCGGGGGGGCA
>CAZKIR010000437.1:0-3630 GCA_964552835.1 uncultured Bacteroidales bacterium | reverse complement strand
CGCACACCTTATGGCCGAGGCTTTACAAGAATTATACCCGGGCATCAAGTTCGGGATTGGCCCCGATATTGAAAATGGCTTTTATTATGACGTGGACCCGGGCGATACGGTGATTACTGACGCTGATTTCCCGAAAATAGAGCAAAAGATGCTTGAATTGGCCCGGCAAAAAAACGAGTACAAGCGTGAGGAAGTCTCCAAAGAAAAAGCCCTGCAATATTATAAAGACAAGGGAAATGAATACAAGGTCGAATTGATATCAGATCTCCAAGACGGTACCATAAGTTTCTACAAACATGGAAATTTCACCGATTTGTGCCGTGGCCCCCATCTGCCCAACACCGGGTATATAAAAGCGGTTAAATTGTTGAACGTGGCCGGTGCATACTGGCGGGGCGACGAGAAGCGTAAACAGCTTACCAGGATTTACGGCATTACTTTTCCCAAGAAAAAAATGCTGGACGAATACCTTGAAAAACTTGAACTTGCCAAGCAACGCGACCACCGGAAGCTGGGTGCCGAACTCGAGCTGTTTGCTTTTTCTCAACGGGTAGGACAGGGGCTGCCATTGTGGCTGCCTAAAGGAGCTTACTTGCGAGAAAGGCTGGAAGGCTTTCTCAAGAAAGTACAGCTAAGATACGGCTACGAACCCATTATTACCCCGCATATCGGGCAAAAAGAATTGTATGTTACATCAGGGCATTATGCCAAGTACGGCCAAGATTCTTTTCAACCCATCAACACCCCGGTGGAAGGGGAAGAGTTTTTGTTAAAGCCCATGAACTGCCCGCACCATTGCGAAATTTATAAACACAAGCCCAGGTCTTATAAAGACTTGCCCATCCGCTTTGCTGAGTTTGGTACCGTGTACCGCTATGAACAAAGTGGCGAGTTACATGGTTTAACAAGGGTAAGGGGCTTTACCCAAGACGACGCGCATATATTTTGCCGTCCCGATCAGTTAAAAGAAGAATTTATCAAGGTAATTGATATTATCCTTTATATTTTTAAAACCTTGGATTTTGATGATTTTGTTACGCAAGTATCTTTGCGAGACCCGAACAGCCCGGAAAAATATATAGGTACCCACGAGAACTGGGACAAGGCCGAGCAGGCCATTATCGAGGCAACTGGCGAAAAAGGGTTGAACACGGTGATAGAACACGGCGAGGCCGCCTTTTACGGGCCAAAACTGGATTTTATGGTACGCGACGCTATAGGACGTAAATGGCAGCTTGGCACCATACAAGTTGATTATAATTTGCCCGATCGGTTTGAACTCGAGTATGTTGACAAGGATAACCAGAAAAAAAGGCCCGTGATGATCCACAGGGCACCTTTTGGCTCCATGGAGCGCTTCGTGGCCGTTTTGATAGAGCACACTGGTGGTAAATTTCCCTTGTGGCTCACGCCCGATCAGGCCGTGATTCTGCCCGTGAGCGAAAAATACCATGATTATGCAAAAAATATTTTAAATTTCCTAAATATTTCCGATATTCGCACCCGAATTGACGAGCGGAATGAAAAGGTGGGCAGGAAGATACGGGACAACGAGTTGAAAAAAATCCCGTTTTTGCTGGTCGTGGGCGAGAAAGAAGCGGAATCTAACACGGTTTCCGTGCGCCGGCAAGGACAAGGAGACCTGGGGGTAATGGAAGCCGGGGAATTTGTGGAATATGTTAACAAGGCTGTTTCGGATGAATTGGCCGAAAAATAGATAAATCGATTATTCACTAAACGAAAAGGAGGACATAAGTATAGCTACAAAAGGACGTTCATCGTACGGTAGGGGCCAGAAATCAGCGCCCAAGCACAGGATTAATAACAGAATCCGTGCATTAGAAGTACGCTTAGTAGGTGATAATATTGATGAACCTGGGGTTTATTCCATCGAAGATGCTATTCGCCTGGCAGATGAAAAGGAACTCGACCTGGTTGAAATTTCGCCGAAAGCCGATCCACCGGTTTGTAAAATCATTGACTATCAAAAATTCCTTTATCAACAAAAAAGGAAGCAAAAGGAGATGAAAGCCAAAACCACCAAAGTCGTGGTAAAGGAAATCCGGTTCGGTCCCAATACCGAAGAACATGATTATAACTTCAAGTTGAACCATGCCAAGAAATTTCTTAGCGATGGGGCCAAAGTTAAAGCTTTCGTGTTTTTTAAAGGCCGGTCCATCTTGCACAAGGAAAAAGGTGAAATTTTGTTGTTGCGCTTTGCCCAAGACCTTGAGGAGTATGGCAAAGTTGAACAATTGCCCAGGTTAGAAGGTAAACGGATGACCATGTTTATCTCGCCGAAGACCATGACAAAAAAGTAAAAAACCATATATTCATTTAAACAGAGTAAGGATGCCAAAAGTTAAGACAAACTCAAGCGCGAAAAAAAGGTATAAATTGTCGGGCACTGGTAAAATTCGCAGGAAACATGCCTATAAAAGCCATATCCTGACAAAGAAAGAGAAAAAAAGAAAAAGAAACCTGGGTTACTATGGAGAAGTTCATAAATCTGATTTGAACAATGCCAGGTTGCTTTTAGGAATGAAGTAATTTTTTTTATTAACCAAAAGTGGCAGAGCTTAATAAGATCCCGTGCACAAACGGGGCGCTTTTCACTTCAAAAATTTTAAATTATGCCAAGATCAGTTAATGCTGTAGCCTCCAGGGAAAGGAGAAAAAAGATTTTAAAACAGACCAAGGGCAATTTTGGTGGGCGAAATAACGTCTATACTGTAGCTAAGAATACCTTGGAGAAAGGTTTGCAGTATGCATACCGCGACCGCCGGAAGAAAAAAGGCAATTTCCGGAAGCTTTGGATACAACGAATAAATGCTGCTGTACGCGAGCACGGGATGTCTTACTCCGAGTTTATCGGGAAAGTAAACAAAGCCAACATGGACCTGAACCGGAAAGTATTGGCCGACCTGGCCATGAACCACCCGGATGCATTCAAGGCCGTGGTGAAAGAAGTTAAAAAAGTAAAATAGCCGTGTAAACGGAAAAAAAATAAAAGGGAAGCCCAACCGCTTCCCTTTTTTACTTTTTTATCCCCCCTTGTGCCCCCCTGACGTGGGAAAAGGGGGAGCCCTTTCCATTCACCATTCTTATAGCTACTCCTAAATAGTTTGCCCACGAAAGCAAAAATAATACTGATACGAATAATATGATGCCACAAACCCTTTTAATCATCTGTTTGTCCCTGGCAGCCTACTTGCTTGGTTCGTTTCCTACTGCCGTGTTAATGGCCAGGACATTTCACGGTATAGATATTCGCCAGCATGGAAGCAAAAATGCCGGGGCCACCAATACCATGCGTGTCCTTGGGATAAAGACCGGGGTGCCCGTGCTTCTTATTGATGCGTTGAAAGGTTTCTTGTCCATTCAATTGGCCCATTTGTTGCTTTTGTTTCCTGGCGATGTGCCCATGTCGGCCATGAACGTGGCCTTAATCCTTGGCCTTTGTGCCTTGTTGGGCCATATATTTCCCGTGTGGGCTGGTTTTAAAGGAGGGAAAGGGGTAGCTACCTTGCTGGGCATAACCTTGGCACTAACGCCCTTGGCGACCCTTTGTGCCATGGCTGTTTTCGTGTTGGTTATCTTGATTTCAAAAATTGTATCAATTAGTTCCTT
>CAZKIR010000436.1:0-3630 GCA_964552835.1 uncultured Bacteroidales bacterium | reverse complement strand
TCATCTGTGAACCATACGAAACGCTCGTGATCGACGTGCCGGAACAACATTCTGGTAAAGTTATTGAAATGGTGACAAAGCGAAAAGGGGAGATGCTGGTGATGGAACCCAGGGAAGACATCCTGCACCTGGAGTTTGAAATTCCCTCGCGGGGTTTAATCGGGCTAAGGAACCAAATGCTGACTACCACTGCCGGGGAAGCCGTGATGACCCACCGGTTTTTGAAATACGCCCCCGAGAAAGAAGATATACCCGATCGCTTTAATGGTTCGCTGGTATCCTTTGAAACCGGGCAAGCCCTGGCCTACGCAATTGATCGTTTGCAAGACAGGGGCAGGTTTTTTATCGAACCGGGCGAAAAAGTGTACAAGGGCCAGGTTATAGGCGAGAATACCAGGGCGAGCGATTTGGAAGTAAACGTGATAAAAGGTAAAAAATTAACCAACATGCGGGCCGCCGGTTCGGACGAGAACGCTAAAATTGCACCAAAAATCAGTTTCTCGCTCGAAGAAGCGATGGAATATATCAAAGACGACGAATACGTGGAGATAACCCCCAAGAGCATCCGGTTGCGGAAAATTTCCTTGTAAAAAATACCGGCCTTGGCATTATTTTTCTGACGCCTTTGGTTACTAAAAAATGGATATCGTTGTTTCGAAAAAAAATAAATTAAGGCAAATAATCCTTGTATATATTTTGCATGGACCGATAGATGTTCTTGCGGGCGTTCTTGTTTTGTTGATCAACCTTTTTCAATAATTCCTTGGTTTTGTCGCGCACGGTATTGCCCTGGTAAGGACAGGATTTTACCTCTTTGGTAAATTTACGTATCTCCGCGTAATCCAGTAATTGGTTTTCGGTAAGATCGAGCAATGGCCGGATAATGGCAAACCTTCCTTTGAACATATGAAGTTTGGGCGGCAAAGAACTGATGGATGCCTTGTGTAGCATGTTCATTACCAAGGTCTCGATGGCATCGTCCATGTGGTGGCCCAGTGCCAATTTATTAAACCCGTTTTGGTTGGTAAATTTAAAAAGGGCTTCCCGGCGGTACCAGGAACAAACAAAACAAGCCGATTTATTTTGGTCCTGATCCAGATCGGGATAAATATTTTTAAAATGCAAGGGCACCTTCAGGTTTTTACAAAAAGAGGCAAGGTATCCTTCGTCAATCTTGTAATTAATATTTTGGGCTTTCACGTGCAAGGCTTCCAGGGCAAAGCCCCCTTTCACGTGCCGAAGCCTTTCGGCCAGGCTTTCCAATAATATCAGTGAATCTTTCCCGCCCGACAAGGCCACCAGTACCTTGTCACCAGCGTTTAGTAAATTGTTCTCGCGAATGGTTTTTGAAACCAGTTTATGAATATTCTGAATGTATTTTTTTTCATTTTTTACCTGTTTGTACATGCCATTTTCTTTACAATAATGCTTCCAATAATATTTCCACGGGATGGTAAGCAATCACGCCTGTCCCATCTTTTATCTGGTGCCGGCAACTGGTACCTGGTGCCGAAATAACCGTGTCTTTCCCGGCCAATCGTATGGCCGGGAAAAGGATCAGTTCGCCTACTTTCATGGACACCTCGTAATGCTCTTTCTCGTAACCGAACGATCCGGCCATGCCACAACAACCTGATGGAATTTCTTCCACCTCGAACCCAATTGGGATTTCTAACATGTTTTTGGTAGGGGCCGTGCTGGCCACGGATTTTTGCTGGCAATGCCCGTGCAACTTAATCTTTAGTTTTTTTGTTGAAAATACACCGGGGGAAATCCTTCCGGCTTCAAATTCCCTGGCAATAAATTCATCAATCATCAACGCGTGGGGCGCCAATTTTTTAGCGTTTTCCCGGAGAGGGGCACTGACCAGTTCCGGGTACTCGTCGCGAAAAGCCAATATGGCTGAGGGTTCGATGCCTACCAGGGGCGTTTTTTCAGAAATGACATTGATAAAAACCATCACGTTTTTCCCGGCGATTTTCCGGGCTGTCCTGAGTAAGCCCTTGGACAAGAATGTCCTTCCACTCTGGCCATGAGAAAGGTAATTAACACGATAACCTAGGGCAGCCAAAAGTTTCACTGTTTTTATACCAATTTCTACATCATTGTAGTTGGTAAATTCGTCCACGAATAAGTATACGGCACGGGCGTTTTCCTTGCCACGGTTTAATTCTCCCAGGTTTTTTTTCAGCCATTTGGCCAGCGTGTTTTTGTATAAAGTGGGGATGCTTCTTTGGGCCGCGAACCCTATGCTTTTCTTGAACAAGCCGGCGAATTGCTTTTGTTTCACGAAAAAGTTGAACAGGGCAGGGGCGATGGCCCCCAGCTTGTTCACTGCCGTGATGTATGCTATGAGCCGGGTCCGCGGGGGAATACCGTGGGCATCATAATAATGTTGAAGAAATTCGGCTTTTAGCTTGGCCACGTCCACGCTGGAAGGGCATTCTGACTTGCAAGCCTTGCAACTGAGGCACAAATCCAGCACCCTGTATATCTCCTCGTGGTCGAAGGGGTTCTGTTTGGTGCTATTGGTAAGGAATTCCCTTAGTATATTGGCACGGGCACGGGTGGTCGCGTTCTCGTCGCGGGTGGCCATGTAACTGGGGCACATGGTACCGCCTATTAACTCGGTTTTGCGGCAATCGCCTGAACCATTGCATTTTTCTACCGCCCTTAGAATACCGCCTACTTCCGAAAAATCGAAAATAGTATCAATTTCCCGGCTTTTCATAGCTGGTAGATACCGCAAGTTCTCTTTCATGGAGGGCGTATCGGTAATTTTGCCAGGGTTAAAAACATTTCGAGGGTCCCAGGCTTTTTTCATTTCTCTCATTAACTGGTAGTTGTGTTGGCCCACGATAACAGGGATAAATTCTCCCCGTAGCCGGCCATCGCCATGTTCCCCGCTAAGGGAACCACCATATTTTTTTACCAGTTGGGCCACTTCCATGCCAATGGTATAAAAAAGTTCCACGTCGGTAGGATTTTTCAGGTCCAGCACGGGGCGCAAGTGTAGTTCGCCCGAGCCGATATGGGCGTGATAAACACATTCTTTATCATGCTTTTTCAGGATTTTGTCAAATTCTTCCAGGTAAGCGGGCAGCTTTTTCACGCTTACAGCAGTATCTTCTACCAATGACACGGGTTTCGCGTCACCTTTCATGTTCGATAAAAGGCCCAGGCCAGCTTTTCGCAAGGCCCACACTTTTTTAATATCGTTCCCGAACACGACCGGGAAATGATAACCATATCCCTTGTCGCGCATAGCTTTTTCCATGTCAGCCGCGATTTGCAGGATTTCTTCCTTATTTTCGCGTGCAAATTCTATAATTAGGATAGCCCCGGGGCTTCCTTGCACGAAAAAGCGGTTCTTGTTTTGTTCAATATTGCCTTTCGTGAGTTCCAGGATGTTGTTGTCCATCATTTCCACGGCCCCGGGTTTATAACCAAGGGCCACCAGGTTGGCATGAAAGGCTTCTTCCCGGGTTTTGAAATGCGCGCACACCAAAGCTTTTTCCTTGGGGGGCAGGGGCACGAGGTTCAATTTTATTTCGGTAACAAAAGCCAAGGTACCTTCTGATCCCGCCAATAATTTACAAAAATTAAATTTCTTGTCATTAGCTGAAAAAA
>CAZKIR010000435.1:2416-3664 GCA_964552835.1 uncultured Bacteroidales bacterium | reverse complement strand
TCTATTCCCTTCTTACTTGGCATCCATCTAATGATCCCGGCTTTTTTTTATTATCCAGGTCAAAAATTAATGATTTCTTAATTTTTAATTGGCCACCAATGTTTGAGAATATATTTTAAATTCATAATTTTGCATTTTCTTTTTACGAATCACCATTTTAATAACTTTAATAATTAATAACATTATGGCAAATTTAAAAATCGCGATTAACGGTTTCGGACGTATTGGAAGAAACGTTTTCAAAATTGCATTGGAAAGAGCCGACATTGATGTCGTCGGTATTAATGATTTAACAGATAACAAAACCCTGGCCCACCTTTTAAAATATGATTCTACCCAGGGAAAATTCAATGGTACTGTTGAACACGATGACGAAGGAATAATCGTGAACGGGAAAAAAGTAAAAGTAAGTGCAGAAAAATCGCCTGCTAACATTCCATGGGGCGAAACTCCAGACGTGGTCATCGAATCCACTGGCGTGTTCCGTTCAAAAGAAAGCCCGAAAGGCGGTTATGGCGATCACCTCAAAAACGGTGCGAAAAAAGTTATCCTTACCGTACCTGCCAAAGACCAAATTGACAATATGATTGTACTAGGGGTTAACGACGACGACATCAAAGATTCTGATCAATGTGTTTCGAACGCTTCTTGTACTACCAACTGTCTGGCCCCTGTTGCCAAGGTATTGCACGAGAAATTCGGTATCGTGAACGGCTTGATGACAACCATCCACTCTTACACCAACGACCAAGCTATCCTGGACGCACCACACAGTGACCTGAGAAGGGCCCGTTCTGCTGCTGTTTCTCAAATCCCTACCACCACGGGTGCTGCTATAGCAGTTGGAAAAGTTATTCCTGAATTAAACGGTAAATTGAACGGTATGGCCGTTCGCGTTCCCACCCCAACCGGTTCGTTGGTTGACCTGGTAGCTGTTTTGGAAAATGAAGCGACTGTTGAAGAAATTAACGCGGCCATTAAAGAAGCTGCTGAAGGCCCGATGAAAGGTATCCTGGAATACACCGAAGATCCTATCGTGTCTGTTGATACCATCCACAACACGCATTCCTCTATTTTTGATGCGCAAAGCACCATGGTTATCGGCAAAACCGTGAAAATATTATCCTGGTACGATAACGAATGGGGTTATAGTTGCAGGGTTGTTGACCTTGTCCCTAAATTATTCGCCTAAGCAATTTCAATTGTATACCAAAAAAAAGCTGCCTCTTGGAGGCAGCTTTTTTTTTG
>CAZKIR010000435.1:0-2406 GCA_964552835.1 uncultured Bacteroidales bacterium | reverse complement strand
TTTTTTGCTACAATTGAATCTTCCCGCCCAGGTGCACGAAGAAATAAAGCAAGCCAAGAATAGCAAAGATCATGGCTATGGCAATCGAAAAACCCACTGCATCTGTCTTGTCCCACCTGGTAAATTGCCAGGAAGTTTTCGGGAACAGCAACAAATGATCAAAACGCCCGGGGTTTTCATATGACAAGGCCAGTTCTTTATCATCTTTCTCCTTGTCGCCAGACACGGGGGTTTTCATTTTCACGTAAAAACGATCCAAGCCTTCTTCCTCATCCCTTGGGCGTTTCACGAGATAACTGACCACGATAACCAATATAAAAGGAAAAGCCAATTTCGTGAGCACCTTGAGCGTTTCGTTAAAAGCATACTTGTTTTCTGTAAGGTCAAAACCCAATAACTGGTAACACACCAAGGTCATTTTCAAGGAGCCTTTGCCCATGGCTTGCCCATTTTCCTCGTAGGTTATTCCTTGTGTCCAGAAAATGGAACGCTGGGGCTGCTTATATAGTTTGACGAACTCCTGGCCAACTTCTATGGCCTCAGGTTGTTGCCCCTTGGCCTTGCCTTCCTTGACCAGCAATTCCCAGCGAAGGATGTCTTCATGCCGTTGTTCCACGTCCATCTCGTGGGCCGTGTAAACCCGTTCAATCAATTGTTCCCGGGTTTTCTGCAACAAAAAATCGTTATAGTATAATTTCGGGAAAACCATGGGCAAAAAAATAGAAAGAACGTAAAAAAATGCAAAGGAAGCAATCATGGATATCCATACAGCAGGTCGATTAGTGCGCCTCCATAAAATACCCAGCCAAAATCCGGCAGCCACGATCACGTTAAATTCCCAATTAGCTTTCAAGGCATTCAGGATACTATCTGATTTCATGACCATGATGGCCGAACCAATCACCACGATGGCACCGAAAACCCGGCCGGTGTTCACGTAATGGTATTCTGCTCTCGTGGCAAAAAATGGCTTGTAGATGTTATGGGTAAGCAAACCTGAGGTAGCCAGCATCATCATGTCGGCCGTAGACATCAAAGCTGCTGTTAAAGAAGCTATCATCAAGCCAATAAGCCCAATGTTCAAAGGGCCTAACAACTGGTTTGCCGCGTACCCGAAAAGCAAATCGGGGTCTTTGATAGAACCAGCATACAACAAAGTGATGGCCAAGGCAGTAACCCCCCATAGCACGATAGCAACACGTTTTAAGTATGTACCAAAAGTAAAACCATAGCGGGCCGTATACTCGTTTTTGGCCGAACCGGTCGCCACGAGCTGGTTAGGGCCAACCATCACGTTAAACATGGCGATCATGCTAATGGCCAATATATAATACCAGGTAAAATCCAAGGTGGCCGGGGATCCAAATATCTCGAAAAAAGACTCGGGTAATTGCTCGTGAATGGTCTGGAAAGCCCCCATGATGCCTTCACTGTTATATTCTTTATTAATCCGTGCCAGGGCAAATGGTAACAAGAGGATCGAGAGGACCAGGATAAAAATCCCTTGCAAAACATCAGAATAAAAGGCGGCCTCCAATCCCCCGATCATCGCGTAAAGAATAACAATAATAGCGGTTATCCAGATAAACGCGTTTTTATCAATATACGAGAATGTCTTGTTGGGATTTTCAGCCCGCAAGTATTCCATTCTTTGCCGCTCTCCCTGGGTTAAGCTTGCAAAATCACGGGATTCCAGCTCATCCAGTTCAATGGCCTTGTTATACTCAACTTGTTCTTCCACTGTAAAATCAGCTGTTTCCTTCGGGGTCATGATCATCACGGTTTTAGTAATGCTGATATAGCCCACCGAGAGCAAAATCATCAGGCTGATGCTGCCAAAGACCGCGTAAACACCTCCCATGAGCTTGGAATTATACCGCTCGGTAAAAAAATCACCCAGGGTAAGCACCCGCAAGCGCCGGTACCAAACCCCGGTAAACCAGTAGGCCGGGGTAACAAATAACATCATTAACGCGCTCCAAATACCAGCGGCACCGTTTTTCGCGGTAGTAGTTGACACCGAAGGGCCCGTATCGGCCGAGGTAGCTTGACCAAAGGCCGAAAAAATCTGAACGAGCTTGTTAAATTTTCTTCCCCCGAGAAAATAATCTTCTGAATCTTTAATACGGAACATTGCCCGGAAACCAATCCAAAGGACAATCCCCAGGTACACCACGATCACGATCAAATCAATCAACGACAATCCAAACAACATAGCTAGTATCAATTTTTAAAACGTTAACACCAAACACAATCCCTGAATTTTTTCAACTTGAAAATTTCTATCCCTGCCAGCAAGGCGGCACCAAGTCCATGTTCCCCTTCGTCTTCAACCGGGCGGTTATAGTAATAGGATAAGTTTTGCTTGATATTAAAGCCCGTGCTCACGTTCATCAGCCTCCCGTC
>CAZKIR010000434.1:2731-3700 GCA_964552835.1 uncultured Bacteroidales bacterium | reverse complement strand
GCCTTCCCACATTTCATCTATCATGACCGGGAAGCCGTGTACGAGATCCTTCCTTGCTGGAACGTTCAAGACTGGGGAAGCCCGGGCCTAAACAGGATCCGTGTGGAACCATCTTTTTCGGCATTCGTCAAAAAATGTGCGGAAAAAGGGGTTAAAGTAGCGCTATCAACATGGTGGAGAGAAGACAAAAACAAAAGCTATGCCACCATTTCCTCACCTGAAAAATTAGCGAGGGTTTGGTTGTCAGTTTTGAGGTTATTGGATGACAAAAACCTCTTATCAAATATTTTATGGTTAGACTTAAGCAATGAATGGGCTTTGCCGGTTTGGACACCCTTCAATAAAGAAATTGGGGGATACCAATCTGAAAAGTCAAAATATTGGATGGCTAAGGCTATTGAGAGGCTAAGAAAGGAGTACCCTGAAATACAATACACGTTTTCAACTACCGAAGAATTAACTGATGAATCAATCAACAAAGCAAACATGGAAGACCTGGACTTGATTGAACACCATATTTGGATGGCACAAGCGAATAAGGCTGAATTTTACAATAATGTAGGGTACCATTATGCCAGGTTTGAACCCGGGGATTACGAGAATTTGGCACGAAAAGGGAAAAAATGCTATCTTGATGGTAAGGAACATTGGGACAATCTACTCAAGCAACAAATAAGCTATGCAGCAGAATGGTCCAGAAAATGCAAAAAACCCTTGGCCACCACGGAATGCTGGGGCGTGGTGGATTATAAAGATTTTCCCTTGCTGGATTGGGACTGGGTAAAAGGCCTATGTGAACTGGGCACGCGCGAGGCATGTTCTACCGGCCGATGGATGGCCCTAGCCACCAGTAATTTTTGTGGGCCACAATTCAAAGGCATGTGGAGGGATATCGAGTGGCATAAGAAATTAACCAAAGAAATACGAGAGAGTAAGATCGACCAAACATTAATTAAATAACAGCTTGTA
>CAZKIR010000434.1:0-2721 GCA_964552835.1 uncultured Bacteroidales bacterium | reverse complement strand
ATCATCCTTGCTTTGTTTTTGTTGCTAAACCTGGCAGTTTTGTATAGCCAGCCTATATCGTTGCACCCTGATAACCCTCATTATTTTTTGTATAAGGGGGCGCCTACCTTGCTCGTTTCTTCAAGCGAGCACTATGGCGCCTTATTGAACAAGCCATTTGATTATACAACTTACCTGGAAACCCTGGCCGCGGATGGGCTGAACTACGCCCGTATCTTCACGGGCACGTATATCGAGAAACCAGGGGATTTTGGCATCCAGCACAATACCCTCGCGCCCGATTCATTCCAGGTAATTACTCCCTGGAAAAGGAGTGGGGAAGCTGGCTATCATTACGGGGGCAATAAATTTGACCTGGAACAATGGGATCCCGCCTATTTCGAGCGGCTTAAAGATTTGCTTTCCGTGGCCGCCAAACAGAACATCATCGTGGAGGTTACCTTGTTTTCATCCCAGTACCGGGGTTGGCCCTTTTGCCCCCTGCACCCTTCCAATAACATCAATGGCACCGATTCCATTGAAAGGAATTTCACCCATACCACCCTGAACGGTAACCTCTTTCAATACCAGGAAGCATTTACCCGTAAAATGGTAAAGGAACTGAACGCCTTTGATAATTTTTTCTTTGAAATACAGAATGAACCTTATGCAGATTCGAAAGTAAAAGTGATGCCCGTCAACACTTACCAGCACAAATGGAAGGAACGGGCACTTGACAGGATAGACCTCGCCACGCCGGAATCCCTTGCCTGGCAAAAGAAAATAGCAGCCATTATCGTGGAAGAAGAAAGCAAGTTGCCCAAGAAACACTTGATCGCGCAAAACTATGCCAACTTTTTTTACCCCCTGGATGAGGTAGAAAAAAACATTGACATCCTGAATTTTCATTACACCTATCCCGAGGCCAACCGCTTAAATTACGGGTATAACCGTCCTATCGGCTTCGACGAGGCAGGCTTTGCCATCACGGATTCCAGCGCGTACCGACGCCAGGCATGGAATTTTGTCCTCTCGGGCGGTGCGCTTTACAACAACCTGGATTATTCTTTTGCCGTGGGCTACGAGGACGGCACTTGCCACAATGATGCCCCGGGTTTCGGGGGTGCCGCGTTCCGCCAGCAAATGGGTATTTTAAAGAAATTTATCGAATCTTTTGCATTCGTGAAGATGAAACCGGACTATGAAACAGTCGTGCTCGCGCCCGGCGCCATCTGGCAGGCCTTGTCTGAAAAAGGAAAGCAATATGCCATATACCTTGATGGGGGCAAGCAAACCGGGCTTACGCTTCAGCTCCCGGCCGGGAATTACCTGGCTGAATGGGTAAACACGGAAACCGGTAAGGTAGACAAAACAGAAAATTTGACCGTGAAAAAAAATAGGGTAACTTTGAGCAGCCCGGCATACGAGGTAGATATTGCCTTGCGGGTGAACGCTATCGATTGAAACCAGGTTTAAATTACGAATAGATAACAAAAGAATGATCATGAAGACATCCAATTTATGGGGCGGGGCCATGTTGGCGGCTCTCTTCGGTTCCTGCCAAAGCCAGGAAAAAGCAGTGGAACAAGTCCACCCGAACATCCTACTCGTGTATGTTGATGATTTGGGCTACGCGGATTTAGGCTGCTACGGGGCAAAAGGGGTCAAAACCCCGAACATTGATAAACTGGCCGAAAACGGCTTAAAACTTACCGATGCCCATTGCACCGCGGCTACCAGTACCCCTTCCCGGTATTCCTTGCTCACCGGTAGTTATGCTTTTCGCAACAACTCGGCCGTGCTTGACGGGGATGCCCCCTTGCTTATCGCCGATAGCGTGAAAACCATGCCAGCCATGTTGCAAGCAGCAGGGTATAAAACAGCCGTGGTGGGCAAATGGCACCTGGGCCTTGGCCATGGCAACATGGATTGGAACCAGGCCATAAAACCGGGGCCGCTTGAAAGGGGTTTTGATTATAGTTTTATCATCCCCGCGACAGGCGACCGGGTGCCCACTGTATGGGTCGAGGATCACCACGTGGTAGGCTTGGACGGGCATGACACCATCGAAATCAATTACACGGAAAAAATTGGGCATACCCCCACCGGTACTGACCGCCCCGGCTTATTGCGGTACGGGGCCGATCCCCAGCATAGCAATACCATCGTGAACGGCATCAGCCGGATCGGTTTCATGAAAGGGGGACATGCTGCCCGCTGGAAAGATGAGCGTTTCGTGCACGTGATGTTGCATAAAGCCCGGAACTTTATCAAGAAAAACAAAAGCCAACCTTTCTTCTTGTTTTTTTCATTTCATGATATCCACGTGCCCCGGTTACCGGATTACCAGTTTATCGGGAAATCCCAAATGGGCTTACGGGGCGATGCCATCGTGCAGATGGATTGGGCCACGGGCCAATTGGTCAATTTTATTGAAGAACAAGGCCTGGCTAAAAATACCTTAGTTATTTTTAGCAGCGATAACGGGCCTATACTGGATGATGGCTACGCGGACGAGGCCGTTGAACGGCTTGGCGATCATGATCCCGCCGGCCCTTTCAGGGGGGCAAAATATAGCGTGTACGAGGCAGGCACGCGGGTGCCCACCATCGTGTACTGGCCTGGTAAAGTATCACCTGGCACCAGCAATGCCCTGCTAAGCCAGGTAGACTTGTTTGCCAGCCTGGCCAGCTTAACAGGCCAAAAACTACGCACAAGCTGTTTGCAATTTGTTTGCAATCG
>CAZKIR010000433.1:0-3701 GCA_964552835.1 uncultured Bacteroidales bacterium | reverse complement strand
TTTTACAGCATCCATACAATGGGAAAACCCTGAAACACACCCTATCAAGCAAGTCAGAAAGCACAACCTGGAATGGATGACACAGGGCGTAGTTGATTTTTTGAAATCAGTGCCACAAGATGAGCCTTACTTTCTGCATTTTAACACTACTGCATTACATGGGCCAAACCATTATGAAGACTTAAAATCCAAAGCAAAGTATACCCCTGGAGGTAGGATGGAAAACCCATATGCTTATCAGCCCCCGAGAAAAACAATTTTTGAAAGGCTGGACAGCCTTGGCATACAACATGGTAGTGAAGTGCAAGGGCATATAAACCACTACAGTGCAGGGATTTTGTATATGGACGACCAGATTGGGGCCATTATAAAACAATTGAAAGAGAAAGGGCTCCTGAAAAATACACTTGTTATACTTACTGCCGATCATAATGTTGAACCGGGCAAATCAACTGTGTATGACAAGGGCGTAAAAGTTCCTTTTGCTGCCTATTGGGAAGGACAAATCAAACCCGGGGCAAGGACTTCTGAATTGGTACAGTTTACGGACTTTTTACCAACATTTGCCGAATTAGCAGGAGTTCCACTACCACCTGAAAGCAAAACAGATGGAAAAAGCTTTGTGCCTGCATTGAAAGGCAAAGGAAACATTGACAGGGAATACTTGTATTTTGAAGAAGGATACACCCGGGGCATTACTGACGGGAAATTTAAATATATTGCCATGCGGTTTCCTGAGGCAATCATTGAAAACCTAAAAACAGGAAAACTGAATGCCATAACCCATTTTGGACGTGGTTTGCATGGCCATTCATATATTGCACAAGAATACCATCCGGGTTACTTTGATGCCGACCAGCTCTATGATCTGGAAGCTGATCCTTATGAACAAAACAATATTGCAAAAAAAACGGAATATCAAGAAACATTGAAAAGGCTTCAAGCTGCAATTCAAAAGAAACTTGATAGCTTTGACCACCCTTTTGACCTGAGTGGTACAAACTATGTTTCCATGCCGGAATATTTGAAATCAGTTGAAAACACAAAAAGCAGGGGCACAGGATTTATTCCATGGTGGGACAGAGAAATTGATTATCCGCCTGCTGAATAAATTTCGTTTTAGCAAAACTGCCCAAAATATCACTAACTTCAGCAATTCCGCAACTAAAAAAACAAATACGTAAAAAATAACCAATGAATAACTGCACACATCTCTCCCTCTCCGCCTGTGGCCGGCAGGCTAACTATTCAATATTTTGAAACATCTTATAATCACATTTATGCCACCAAACTCCTTCTTTGTCAATCTGATCTGTTTCTTTGTACTCCTTAAAAAGCAATCTGTCCGAAATTTGTTCCTGAACACTTTTCAAACTCATATCCTTGAGAGTAATAACTGTTTTCCAACCATTGTTTCGACATATTTCAAAAACCGGAGCGTTCGGATAAAGTCCATCAAGTAAAAGCACCAAAAACAAGCGGGGAAAGTTCTTTTTCAATCTGGCAGATAGACGTTTAAAAGCCTTACTTTCAATTTCTTGTTTGTCAAAACGTTCGTTGGTAGGATTTTCAATCCACTCGGTTGCCAATGACAGGGAAAATCCACTGTGAGTAACGATTTTGGCTTCAAAACATTCGTTGTCCATGTTTTTTTCCGTTTTTGTGTTCTTTAAACGGACAGCCTGGATATGGCTCATAATCATAACTTTGAAGTCCACTTCCATCAATGGCAGGCATAAAATATTTGCCCTTAAACTTGTGTTTTTGCAGTACTTTTGACCGCACAATTTCCCGAAACATATCTTGTTTTATCGCTTCAAGATACTCTAGTTCTAAAAAATTGCTGGGATTTTGTTGCAATAGATAAAAACTCAATTAAGATATTTAATTATTACATTAATTTTATACATTTGAATTCTGAATTCAATAATCTAAATCATGGATAATTTGTCTTTAAACTTACCACCTGGAAATCTAATTCACCCTGTGTATGAAACATTAAAAAGAATGATAACCTCGGGGGAATTAAAATCAGGTGAAAAAATCAGGCAGGAAAAAATGGCCAGCAGCCTTGGTGTTAGCAGAACCCCTTTAGTGAAAGCATTGCATCTTCTTGAGCAGGAATTTTTAGTGGTTAATATCCCTCGCAGGGGGATGTATGTAAGGGAAATAAACAATAAGGAACTGCTTGATGCTTTCACATGCCGGTATGCTCTTGAAATTGCAGCAATCAGAACAATTGCAGAGCACATAAATGCAAGTGACTTGAAATTACTTGAAAATTGTTTTAAGCCATACCTGGGGCAGGAAAAAATTGATGTAGATATGTATCAGCAAGCGGATATAAAATTCCACAAGCTTATTATTACCCTCTCGGGAAATATATACATCGAAAAAATGATTGAGATCACGGATGTGCAATCCTTAACTTATCAGAGAGGCCTTATACGACCACCGAAAGAAACTCTTTCAGAGCATCTGGTAATTATAGAAGCACTGGAAAAACATCAGCCGGATCAGGCTGAAGAGGCCATGAAAAGGCATATTTTAACATCCCTGGAGTTTTTAAAAGAATTATTTAAATAATCCCGAATTCAATGAAGAAGATTTTATTATCAATGGCTCCTGTATGTCATGAAAAAGTCGAAACCCCTGAAGGTATTCATAATCCTGTGAAGGCTGAAGATATTTTAAAACAGGTAATCAAGTGTTCAAAGTTAGGTGTATCAATGGTGCATCTTCATGTACGTGATGATCAAGGAAAACAAACCAGCGATCTCTCGTATTTTTCGAAAACGATTGATTTTATCCGTTCAGAATCAGATATCATTATTCAGGGATCAACTGTTGGTGTTGCTGAATTATCGCTCGAGGAACGATGTGTTTGGCTGAATGCCCCCGGGGTAGAGATGGCTTCATTAAATATGGGGTCTACAAACCTGGGGGACGGTGTTTATATAAATACATTGCCGGATATCAGATTTTGAGCTAATCGAATGAAAGAGCGTAAGGTAGTACCCGAAATGGAGATTTTTGATCTGAGCATGATCGGAAGTGTAACAAGAATATTTAACGAAGGGCTGGTAAAACAACCGTTTTCCTTTAACCTTTGTCTAGGTTTTGAGAATGCAATTCGAGCCAAAGCTGAAAATTTGTTCTATCTAGTGAAGGCCTTGCCACAAGAAAGCCATTGGGGATTAATTCATGAAAACATGCAAGACATGAGTTTTCTCGCTATGGCAGCGACTATGGTTGCAAAATCATTACGATTTGGTTTCGAAGACAGTTTTTTCCTGAAAAAGGGAAAATTAGCGAAAAATAACATTGAATTAGCTGAGCATCTGCTCGGGATTCTTGATAAAATCGGATATGCGCCAATGACACCATTTGAGGCCAGACAATTCATTGGAATCCAAAAGCGATATTAATAACTTATTTAATAAAAACACAATGAAAAAGAAACTTGCTTTGATACATACAGTTAACTGTTATACTGAAGTTATAAATGATCCATTTGGCAAATCTTTTTTGGAACGAAATCCTAATGTAGAAATTATTAATATTATGGACGATTCACTTCTTAAAAAATCCCTTCCAAATGGCGGGCCAACAAAAAATGTGATACGCCGTTTAGTCCATTATTTTATGGCGGCTGAGGCTACTGGTGCAGATGTTATTATGAGTACCTGTACAACAATGGG
>CAZKIR010000432.1:0-3702 GCA_964552835.1 uncultured Bacteroidales bacterium | reverse complement strand
CTAATGGAATTAAGATAGAAATAAACCCACAAATGGAATACCAACCCAAAATAAAGAAAATAATGTTGCAGGTCCTTAATGAAATCAACAAAAAAAATCCGGAAATCCCAGACGGGACAAAGAGGAAAATTGAACTGACTTTGAAAAACTAATTTGCGATTTACAATCGTCTAAAATGATAATTTACTGAGGTCTGAAGGTTTGGTCAGTTTACCTGAACGCTTCAATTCTGAAAGAATATCCCCGTACACGTAGCTGTTCGTTATATCGACCAACATGAGCAAATCTTTTTTCTTATCTTGGATGTTTTCTTCACGAAACTTGTTGGTGGATTTAATCGCTTTTAAAAAATCCTGGGTACTTTCTATGTTCGCGTAATTGACATAATAAATTTCTTTGCCCTCGTGGTTAATAAATTCTGCTCTTTGCTTCATAGTATTTTCATGTTTTTATTTTCTAAGCCAACACAACCATTGTTCGCACTGTCCCGGCCATGCCGAAACAGGCCCTTTCCCAATGCCCAGGCCAAAACCATGCCCGCCCTCTGGATAGACATGCAAGGATGCCGGGATATTATTATTAACCAATGATTTATAATACAAAATGCTATTTTCAACAGGCACCCCCACGTCATCGCTCGCGTGCACGAGAAAAGCCGGGGGCGTATTGGCATCCACTTGCTTGTCGTTGCTATAGTAGTTTACCAGTTCCTCATCTGCCCCTTTTCCCAAAAGGGCATCACGTGAACCAGTATGGGCATACTCGCCTGAAAAAGTTATAACAGGATAAACAAGAATAGAAAAATCCGGCCGGGCCGAGAGCCTTTGAACAGGATCGTCGGCATTGAGGTTTTCTTTTTCATAATGGGTCGAGGCCGTGGAAGCCAGGTGGCCGCCCGCGCTAAAACCCATGATCCCGACCATGCCAGGATCGATATTCCATTGCTTGGCATGGTATCGCGTGAGCCGTATGGCCCGTTGGGCATCCATCAGGGGTGACTCGTGGCGTACCACATTACTCTTTGAAACCGGCAAACGATATTTCAACACGATGGCCGCTACCCCGATGGAATTTAGCCAACCCGCTATGTCGGTCCCCTCGAGATCATAAGCCAATATCCTGTAACCCCCGCCCGGGCAAACCACCACGGCCTGGCCGGTTGCCATTTTTATCGAGGGCAAATACACTTTTATATCAGGCTGTTGCACGTAGCTGACCCGGATCACTCCATTGGTATCCACTTTCTCGGTTTCGCCAGTAGCTTGGTAATTCGGTACCTTATCGTCCCATAAAGGCAGTGTAAAGGGTTGGGAAAACATGGAGGCAAATGTAAAGAAAAATAATAGGGCAAACACAAATGTTTTCTTCATCATAATATTAATATTACCTTTAATAAAAATTATTCTTTCCAATAAAACCCGCATTCCTGGCGGGAAGGCCCCTTGGCATGAACCTCTTTTAACCGTTCGTGAAAAAAAACAACAGCCAATTTAATAATTTCTTTGCTTTCTAATCATTTTTTTCGCGTATTTTTATAAAATTAGTTTTTAAACTCGACTAGATAAACAGGTACTAATTAATTTTTCGTGCATTACGATTTTTAAATAAATGGGATAAATGAAAAAAAAATGGCAAAAAAACCTGGCGGGCCTCGAGATCATCTTGGTTTTTATTGGTTTGCCCATCTTGTACAAGTTTAACCTCATCCCTTTTCACAAATCTATTCCTTTGCTGGCGGTATTTGTAGTTTGCTTGTTCATCTTGCTGTGCGATAAATCATTTCCCAACAAACAATTCGGGTTAAACGGGTTCCGGGCCTGGTTGCCCTTGTTATCGCGTTTTTTGCTCGTGGCCACTATATTCGTGGGTATCATGCTGGTATTAAAACGAGAAGCATTTCTTGTTATTCCCCGCGAAAACATGAAATTATGGTTCTTAATTCTCGTGTTTTATCCCTTTTGGTCGGCCTTTCCACAAGAAGTTATTTACCGGGCATATTTTTTTCATCGTTTTGGAAGGTTTTTCAAGCAAGAATGGCTCATTATCCTGTTAAATGCAGTGCTTTTCTCGTTTTCACATATTATTTTTGGAAACTGGATAGCCCTGCTGCTTACATTCTTAGGTAGTATCTTGTTTTCTTTTACTTACCTGAAAAGCCAATCTTTACTAGTGGTATTTATCGAGCATGCCCTTTACGGGAATTTAATTTTCACGATTGGTTTGGGAGAATATTTTTACCTGCCCATGGGTGGATAACCATCTCTTTTACAGTTATTTTGCATTATCGTAAACAGATTGCACCCTACCCACGCCCATTGGCGGCCATGAACTTGCCGTCGCTTTGCACGGCAGGGGAAAGGAAAGGTTAATCCTCAAGTTTAACGGAAAATTCACGGGCAAGGATATCAATTAACCCGTCTTTTTTAAGTGCCGTGAAGATTTGGCCATTTTTAGAAAGGGACACATGCCCGTTTTCTTCTGAAACCACCAGCACCAGGGAATCGGTTTGTTCAGACATACCAATGGCCGCCTTGTGCCGCATGCCAAATTCCGCGGGCAAATCTAATTTTTCAGAAATAGGCAATACACAGCGCGCGGCGACAATCCTTGCCCCCCTAAGTATCACTGCCCCGTCGTGCAAGGGGTTTCCCTTGTGAAAAATGCTTTCAAGCAAACGACTGGAAAACTGAGCGTTGATTATATCGCCTGTTTCCGCGAACATTTCCATGTCCGACTTCTTGGCCAGCACGATCAAAGCACCGGTTTTGGTTTTAGACATGCGGAAGCAGGAATCTGCTATCGCCTTAATATTGATTTTCTGTGTCTTTCGTATGGAATTCAGGGGAAACAAGTTACCCAGTGACACGCCCCGGTTGGAAATATACCGGCTCCCCACCATTAGCAAGAAACGCCTGATTTCTTGTTGAAAAACGATAATCATGGCAATCACCCCTACCCCGATTATCTGGCCCAGGATGCTGCCGATCAGTTGCATGTTCAAAGCTTTTACCAACAACCACAAGAGATAAATAGAAAAAATAGCAATAAAAATATTGATAGCCACCGTGCCTTTTATCCACATGTAGATGCGGTACATCAAGTAGGCCACGAGCAAGATATCAATAAAATCAAGAAACCGTATGGTAATAAATGCCTGGATCATGCCATCATATTTTTTAAACAAAAATACGAAAAGTAATTGAGGATTTAAGGGTGAGGGTGAGGTTAAGATTAAGGTTGAGGTTAAGGTTGAGGTTAAGGTTGAGGTTAAGGTTAAGGGTGAGGTTAAGGTTGAGGGTGAATGTGAGGTTAAGGTTAAGGTTGAGGTTAAGGTTGAGGGTGAGGTTAAGGTTGAGGGTGAGGTTAAGGTTGAGGGTGAGGTTAAGGTTGAGGTTGAGAGTGAGGGTGAGGTGTAGCAATCAAGACTTTTATTCTTCGAAGGTTACATAATTCTTGTTTAGTGTTTAGTGTTCAATATTGAATGGTTAATGGTTAATGGTTAATGATTAATGGTTAATGGTTAATGAGGGACGAAACGTGGGTTTAGGGATGTGCCCTAATCAATACTTTTATCACCCGCAAGTTTACCGCAAGGTGACAATACTCAACAAGTACAATATGTCAATAAAATATTTTGCCAAATAATAAATGAGCGCAGTCTTACATGTAACTCTTTTGTGAGTTATTCTTTGTTTTGCGTAT
>CAZKIR010000431.1:0-3718 GCA_964552835.1 uncultured Bacteroidales bacterium | reverse complement strand
GGTAATAAAAGATATAGAAAAGAACGCGATAAAGAAATTGCCCAGGAAACCGGCAAGTGATCCAAATAAATTAGAAACCGTGGTAAAATTTAATACCGTGGCAATTTGTTCCGCCAGGTAATCTTCCAGGTTTTGATCACTGTTCGTGCCCATGTTGTACTTGTAAAAAAAATTATTTACCTCGTTAAGGGGTTTTTCAAGGCTGGATTCAATTTTTTCGATGTCAATTTTGGAGAGTTCGTTGGCTTCTTGCGCCAGCAAGGGGATAAACACCCTGAAAAAGCTAAAAATGAGTATCCATAAAGCAACAAGCGTGATAGTAGCGGCCATCCAGCGGGGAAGGCGATAGTTTTTCACCCGCAATTTCCTTAATAATCCTGCCAGCGGCTTCCCTATTAATGAAAATATACCCGCGATTAAAATATAGCTTACAATGGGTTTGAAGTACCACAATATAAGGCCAAGAAGGACAAGGCCAAGAAAAATAAGGATATACCGAAAGCTTTTGCTCATGGCAATACAGGTTTAATTATCAGGTAATAAATGCACCATGTTTCAAATTTAACGTTTCATGATCGATAACGCGAAAGATGTAAATATATACAAGAGGATAATAATGGGCAAACCTTTCCATTGAAAAAAGATAAAAATTATGAGGCATAAAAAGAGAAATACATACCGGGACCGGTTTTCAGAAAAGCGATAATTCTTGAACTTCAATGAAATCATGCTGATATTTGAAACCATTAGCAAGGAAGAAAAAACAATATAAGCCGGCAAAAAGTATTTCATGAAAAGGATTGTCTCGTTTGCCTTAAAGGTTTCGAGGAGCAAGGGGGTGGATATAAGGAAAATCCCGTTGGCCGGGGTGGGCAAGCCCTTGAATTCAATCGTTTCGTTGTTGTTCGTGTTAAACCTGGCCAAGCGAAACGCGGAGGCTAGTACCGTGAATAAACCGAATAATGCTAACACGAGGTTTATGTTTTCATTATAGAAAGGCCCAAAAGTATGGTACAAGGCATAAACCATGAATGCCGGTGCCAGGCCAAAGCTTACAAGGTCTGCCAGGCTGTCTAATTGTTTGCCGATAGCACTTGTCGCGTTTAATTTCACGGCAAAAAAACCGTCCAGGAAATCAAACAAGGCCGCGGCAAATATTAAAAAGGGCACGTGGCTTAAATAGCCCTCGTGGGCCAAGAGGATAGCGATAAACCCGCATGATAAATTTAAAAGTGTAAGGCTACTGGGGATAATTTTCTTGATACTGGAGTTTTCTTTCTTCATGTAAATGCCTTTTCCCGAACAATATTTTTTACAAAAATAAGTTAAAAATAAAAGAATAAATCATTTCTCTTTTTTGATTTATTAAGCAAGTCTATATTTTTGTTGCTTTAATTTGAAATGATCCTGCAGAAAACCTGGCCATGGGAAAACCGGTATTAGTTTATTGCTTGCTTTTTATTGCAGGCCTTGGTGTTCAGGCGCAAGCCCCGAAATACAGTAACGAGTTCATGAATCTTGGGGTGGGTGCGCGTTCCATGGCCATGGCCAATGCTACCGTGGCCAGCGTGAACGATGTAACGGCCGGCTATTGGAACCCGGCCGGCTTAAACCACATGGAAAAAGAATGGGACATTGGCGCCATGCATGCCGAGTATTTCGCGGGGATTGCCAATTATGATTACCTGGCTGCCGCACACCAACTTGATGATGGCCGCGTACTTTCTTTTTCAGCTATCCGGCTTGGCGTGGACGGTATTCAAAATACCCTGGAACTGGTTGATAAAGATGGGAATTTTGATTATAGCCGGATAAGTAAATTTTCCGTGGCCGATTATGGGTTTTTATTTTCTTATGCCTCTCCTTTCCCGATAGAGGGCCTTACCTACGGTGGCACGGCAAAAATTATTTACCGCAACGTGGGCAAGTTTGCCCAAGCTTGGGGGTTTGGCCTGGATGCCGGGGCGCGATACCAATCCGGTGAATGGAAATACGGGCTGGTTTTGCGTGATATTACTTCAACTTTTAATGCCTGGTCGTTTAACGAAAGTGAACTGGAAGTAGAAGTACTTGATTCAGTATTTAACCGTGCCCCTGACAACGCGCTGGAGCTTACCTTGCCCCGGGCAATTATTGGTATTTCCCGCAGTTTCCCGGTTAAAGAAGATTTTTACCTCTCTTTTGAGCTAAACACGGGTATCACGACGGATGGTAAAAGGCACGCCCTGGTATCGTTTAAGCCCGTGAGCATTGATCCAGGCATAGGGGCCGAGTTTTCGTATAATAATATATTATTTGCCCGGGCAGGTATAAATAATATGCAAACTATCCCCGGGTTCAGGGGCAAGCAAGAGTTTTCCTTTCAACCTAACCTGGGTCTGGGCATACATTATAAGAATTTTAAACTGGATTATGCCTTAACGGATATTGGCGATCAGTCTATTGCCTTGTATTCCAATATTTTTTCCCTGCAATACGCTTTTTCCATGTCAAACGAAGATTAAAGCCCAAATTAAGCAATACCCGTTCACGACAAATAATTTTTACACGATTAATTTATCTTTTGTCTAAAGATAAGTATCTTCGAATCGATTTTTTTTATTCAAGGATGTTTTAATATAATGCATTATTATTTATGTTGACTATAGCAGTTGACTTTGATGGCACGATTGTGGAGCATGCCTATCCGCGAATAGGGAAAGAAAACCCGTTCGCCTTCGATACCTTGAAAAAGCTCCGGGAACACCGGTGCAGGCTTATCTTGTGGACCTTCCGGATCGGCAAGGAATTGGAAGAAGCCGTGGATTATTGCCGTCAGAACGGGATTGAATTTTACGCGGTAAACAAGAATTACCCCGAGGAAATACTGGATCAAAACACCGGCCGTAAAATCAATGCCGATATTTATATTGATGATAAGAACCTTGGCGGGTTTCCCGGCTGGGGCGAGGCATGGCAAATGATAGCGCCAGTGTTGGGCGTGCAACAAGATGGCCAGTACGCGCGTTTCCGACAAAAACCAAGCTGGATACGGCGGCTAATTGGAAGAAAAAACTAGGCCGATGGAATATAATTTGGTGTTTATTATTTTACCACGAAAATGCAGGAATATGATGAAGACCTTTGGTTTGTTTTTTTTATTGATACTATTTGTGCTTTTTTCTTGTTCCCGTCAAAAAGGCACGGGATCAAAAAATACCCCTGATCAAACACGGGAAAGCGCATTTCAGAAACTTGATAAAAGCCGGGTAAAGGTTAGCCCCGATATACAAGAACGGGTTATTTCGCTTGGGCAAACTGTACATTTTTCCATCGTGCCAACAAGCGGGGATTACCCGGTGGATTCCCTGGTGTTGAAAGTAAATGCCAGGGCAGTAAAAAGCTATGGCCAGGGAAAAAAAGAAATTAGCTGGGAACCATCAAATGACGGGCTTGGTAATAACCAGGTCTCTGTCCATCTTTTTTATACCGACAAGGGGTATGAGGTAAAAAGGTTTCAATACGAGGTTTGGTCAGATGTAAAACCCCGCCAAATTCAATACGCTATCAAGAAGGTTTACAAGCATGATCCGAAAGCATACACCCAGGGGTTGGTCTGGGAAGACGGCTACTTGTACGAGGGGACGGGCCAATGGGGTACTTCTGGCTTGCGAAAGGTCGATTTACAAAAAGAAGAGATTATCCAAAGCCTCTCTTTGCCCCGTACTATTTTTGGAGA
>CAZKIR010000430.1:0-3727 GCA_964552835.1 uncultured Bacteroidales bacterium | reverse complement strand
CGCTCACGGTAGCCGTTCCAAGCCTTGCAGGCCTCACGGTGTAAGCGTTTCCAGAGCGCCTGATGTTACCGTTTGAAATCTTTGGGAATACTTTATCCGAGGGTAAGCCGGCCACTTCAATTTTTACCGGGTTGTCGATGCCCATGTAAAACACGTTCATTTTCGTGGGGGAGATGACCACGCTGGGCTCGGCAACCTGAAATTCATGTTTAAATGGTTTGGTGAGATAGGATCCGTCGGGTTTACGCAATTTTATAATCCCTCCCCATTCAACATGCCCCGTTTGCCTTGCCGGGTATGTAAAGATTCCCTTGCCGCCTACCACGGGAATGGAATCATAATTACCTTCCATCTCGTAGCGATAGGCACCGCTTTCAAGTTTCGTCGAATCATAATTTCCTACCAGGACAATAGGGGGCTGTGTGGTATCGACTGCCGACAAGAAAACCTGTGCCTTGTATTCATTGCCCTGGATAACATAATTGGAATTCGGGATTACAGTTGCTTCTACCTTGTTGAATTTAAATGCCCCTTCATCAATCTTGCTATAAAGGTACCTGAGCATTTCTGCTTCAGCGTTTCGAACATCGCTTTGCATGCCCGACATGATAGTGGTTACACCAATTAGTGGCAGGTGTTCGAAATTTTCGCTTTCCCAGGTTGGGGTCCTTCCTTCTACTGGAGGAGGATCGGAAGTGTCTAAGCTCTTGTTTATTGACTGGATAACAGTCGTGTCTTCTTTGTCAATCAAAGAGTTCAGGTATTCCCTGTAGCCGTTTATGGCTTCCTTTAATTCAATGGCCTTTCCATCGTTGTTATCGCCTACCATGATTTGCGCTGGCACATCCGAGTTATCTTTTCCTTTAATCTTCATGGGATGTATTTCCCTCCCCTGAATGGCGTGGGCATCTTCTCCATCCGAGGTTTTTATAATTTCGATTTTTAAATCCTGGATATAATCGTATAAGGAATCGCCCATTTGCATAACTTTGTCGGCCCTGTTTTTCCATGTTAAGGCTTTATCAGGGTTCGTGGCGGCTTCCTGGGCAATATCCTGATAAACCATTTGGTTTTTGCCGTGAAAATTTTCAATTGTTTTGGTCAAACCTTCATCGACATTAACAAAAGCGTTAAGGACTGATTTTTGTACATTTATTGCTAACATAGCTGTTAGCACGAGGTACATCATCCCGATCATTTTTTGCCTGGGGGTTTCTTTTCCGTGGCCCATATTCTGTTATTGCCTAATATAGTTTGTTTAGTTTTGCGAACTCATTGTTACATTCATGGAAGAAAGCATGTTGCCATAAATATTATTAAGTTCGGCTAAATTCTTATGTAACTGGCTTATTTCTTCCTTATATTGTTTTGTTTCGTTAATAGATGCTTTTAAGTCTTGCATCATTTGCCCCATGCCATCGTATAACTCTTTTGAATTTTTCATAGTCTCGCCCGAGCCTTTTAACTGCAACTCGTACACGGCGTTTAAGGCTTCCAGGTTTTTGTTTAGTTGCTCTAGTTTTTCTGTATAAGAAGAATTGCCTTTCGAGATATTTTCAAAATTATTGCCTACCGAATCGGACAATTGCTGGTATGAATTAGACAGCGAGTGGATTGATTGGTTAAGGTTTTCTGATGATTTTGAATATTCTTCATTGAAAGATTCAAAGTTTTTGGAGGCGCTGTTCACGTTTTCAACATATGAATTCGTGGCCAATGTCGCGTTCGAGATTTCTGACATGTTCGAAGCGGTTTGGCTTAGGTTTTTGAGCCCTTCACCTAGTTTGTTAAACAGTTCTTGGCTGATATCACCTTTTTCCAGCATCTCGTCAAATTTAGCTAACGCCCCGCTGCTAGCGCCTTCGCTCGTGCGAGGCCCCCGCCTGTAGCGTTGCAATTCTTCTTCATCTGTCATTCCGGCTAGTTCTGGATAAACCAACGTCCAATCCACTTCCTCGTGGATGGGTTCGAAGGCCGAGAAAAAGAATATGATGGCTTCAGTGGTCATCCCTATCGTTAGCATCATCCCGGCAAATGGCCAGTGTTGTATTTTAAACAAAGCACCTACCAGTACAACGGAAGCGCCAAACCCGTATAGTTTGGCCATAAAATTCCTCCACCCGTGACTTTGAACAATTTCTGATATGTTTAACATTATTATTTAGGTATTAATTGTTTACTGTTTAAAATTATCCGCCCAGGTATGTCCTTACACAACGGAAACCGATATACGATTTGGCCGTGTCCTGGTATTCGTAATGCCTTGTCCCGGTTTGCAGGAAGAAGCCTATATCTTTCCATGAGCCGCCGCGAATAACTTTTCTTTTAAGTCCTGATGGATCATCTGGTTTGGCCTCGTACTTGTAGTTCGGGTTCATATCGTGGAAAAAGGTATAAGCTGATTCATCATAAGCATTTGAAGTCCATTCGGCCACGTTTCCTGACATATCGTAAAGGCCGAAATCATTTGGCTCGTAAGTCCCTGCCTGCACGGTATAAAAGCCACCATCGTCAACGTAATTTCCACGCAAGGGTTTAAAGTTGGCCAGGAAGCAGCCCAGGTGGTTCCTGGTGTATGGCCCCCCCCAGGGGTATTTTACAAGGTCTAGCCCGCCCCTGGCGGCATATTCCCATTCCGCTTCGGAAGGTAGCCGGTAATCGTGTACTTTGAATTCGCCTTTTTGTTTCAAGAAAGAATTCAAGTAACGGGTCCTCCAGATGGAAAAAGCCCTGGCTTGTTTCCAGGTAACCCCAACCACGGGATAATTATCATATGATGGGTGCCAAAAATAATTCTTGGCCATGGGCTCATTATACGAGTATGTAAAATCCCTGATCCAGCAAAGGGTATCAGGGTAGACGTTTATCACGTCGCGCATGATAAAAGCCGAGCGGTTGGTGGCAGGAATGGTATCACCACGTAAATTCACTACTTTACCATCGTATTGTTGTGTCTCGTAGTTGTAGCGGTTAATGGACTTGGCCGCTTGTTTAAAGTCAAACCAATAGTACTCGTAATTGAGCTTTCTCGGGTCAATGATTTTTTCACTGTAAAAACGGTCTTCCTCTGGCATATGCAAGTCTTCGAGGATAGACTTTACTTCCTCGTTTTGGTAATCAATTTCTGCTTCCCAATTAATAATAGGCGGCTCGATCGGGTTACCGAAAGCGTCTTCAGAAATCGCGAAATCCTCTAACCCCCCTTCATACAAGGTACGGCGGATAATAGAGTCTTTTACCCATTTTACATATTGTCGGTACTCGTTATTGGTTATTTCCGTTTCGTCCATCCAGAAGGCATCAACAGAAACTGTCCTGGTTTTTGAATTATTGGCCCATGAAATGTCTTCATCGGTTGGCCCCATGTTAAAACTACCCATGGGCACCCAAACCATCCCGTAAGGAACGGGTTCAAAATAGTTGCCCCGGCCGGGCACCCCAACGAGTTCCCCTGTCTTGTAATTTGAACAGCTTATCATGGTGGCTACGAGAATCGCGAGAATGGCTACCTTTTTCATAATGCTTTAGTGTTTATTTTGCTATATAACAATTATCAAATATATATATTTTTTTATAAAAATCTTACGCTTTTATATTGTTCGGGTTTTTTTTCTGCCTTTAAATTAAAACAATAATTTAACAAGACTTCAAATCCCCCGTGAACTGTAGAGTTCCGGCCTAGGGCCGTGGTGGTGAAATCGTAGGCCATCCCCACGTTAACATCCTT
>CAZKIR010000429.1:0-3739 GCA_964552835.1 uncultured Bacteroidales bacterium | reverse complement strand
TTGTAAAGTTAAAAAAACGCTACAAATACTTCAAGTTAATTGAGGTGTTTGAGTTGTTGAATTATTTGGGCCTTTTTGAACTACATAAGGCATATAAGGGCATTGAAGCGTTTTTTCCTTATGTTTTCTTATGTGTCTTATATGTTTCAAAAAATTATTAATGTTAAAAGAACTACTAAAAGCAACCTCCATCATAAATCTTTGAGATTATCTTTAAGATCATCTATACTGCCAGAAAAATGAAGTTTATCCTCTTTTAATTCATCTAAACTCTCCTGGTGTTCCTCATATATTTTATTTCTGGCTTCCTCAACTAGATATTGTTTAGTGATATGAAGCAGCTCTTTCTTCTACAATGGTGGCAAATATTTTCATAAGAGTAGAATTCTATTTATTACAATAACATTGTTTCACAGAAAATATTGTATTTGATTGAACATGTAACGACAAAAGCCGGACAAGTTGTACACGAATTTCGTCATTGTCTCAATTGTTCTATTGTTGGATTGTTAATTGTGTTATATCGACATAAGGGTTGTTTTTTGTATTGACAAAAACGAAATATTCCTTTTCTTATTGATTGGTGCGGTATCCAATTAAGGAATTAATTAATGAATCCCCATCATTATTATGTTTGTCTAATAACTTACTCTTCACCCCGCCCTTTTCTTTCTTCCTGTTTATCGCTTGCTTTCTCGTAAACCGGGTACCGGCCTGAATTTTCTATGGCTTTTAGCACGATGTCTTTCACGTTGCTATCGGCGCTCTCCACTTTCTTGTATAGCTGGCTTACCTGGTTATCTTGATCCTTGATTTTTTCTTTGAGGGTATTGATTGATTGATCTTTTAACTTTAGTTCTCCCTCGTATTCTTTAACAAGGAGCTCTTTATCGTATTTAAACTGCGTTTTAAGCTGGTCGCTGACTTCCTTTTCTTTTTGCTTTACAGCTTCTTCCAGTTGACCAGGAAATTGCCCGGCCTTCTGTTTTAATTCCTGGTATTCTTCTTCATGCTCTTTCAAAAATGCCTCTCTTTGTTGTATTTCTTTTTCAAATGCCTCCCGTTTTTCAGTGATTTCTTTTTCTTGCTTGGCTATCTTTTCTTTATAGGCGTCTTCTTCTTTTTTTCGCTTCTGGGTAATCGAGTAGCTGTATTCTTCTTCTTCACGCTTTCGCTCTTTCTGTACCCGTTCTTTTTCTTCTTTGAGGGATTGCTCCATTTGCTGCTTTTCTTTCTCCCATGCTTCCCGTTTCTCCTTTATCTCGGCTTCCAATGCCTCTTTTTTCTCCGCATGGGCATTGATAAGGGCAGCCAACGAACCGGCCTCGGCTTTTATTTGATAAATATCCTGCAGGTTTTGGTTTTCAATATCTATGGCTTCCCTTACCCGTGATATTTTCTTGTGTTCAGATACTAGCGTTTCCTCTATTTTATCCAAGGATTGTATCATGCTTACTTTTAAATTGGCAATGTCCTGCATTACCTTGTCAGGTTTTTGCATTGATGCCCCATCAAGCACCTTTTTTTCATGAGCTTGTTTATTGGCTGTTTCCGGGGCATTTTGCTCTTTTTCCTGGATTTTTTGTTTCATGGCCTCGTAGGCATCCAGGATTTCTTTTTTGGTGTTCTTGCTTGAAATTTCTTCTGTTGTCATAACCTATTTTTTATAAGTACTTTAAATAATTTTACCCAGGCTTTGGATAACTTTTTCAGCAATTTTTATTCCAGTAAAAGAATCGTTCTCAATTCAAATATACTACGCGTGAGTTCAAATTATATCCCATCAGATTCCTTACTCAACTTTCAAAGTATTTGTAAATATTTTCTATCAAAGATTTCGAATGTGTATAATATGTTTTAACTTCATCCATGCTTGGCTTTCCATAGGGCATTAGTCCAAGGTTTCCTGGATATCTGGCATCAAGATAAATTCAATCTAACTCCGCGAGTACCTTTTCATCAATACAAAAGGTATCTTTTCTTTAACACGCATGAAAAGGGTTTCGAGACTATGGGTTTTAATGAAGGGCATATCGTGCTCTTCAATAATAGCTTTTATGGCTTTTTCAAATGTCTGTTGTGCATGAAAAGCAATTATATTTGTTAAATCAGGATGTGGTAGCAGTGTTTCAATGGTTTTTAAATCATCAGAAGCAGATTTAAGCCACTCCCTTGTCATTTTTTTTCATACAATATTTTTCCTTTACTATTAATTTCTCTGGAAAAGAGGTTGTTAGATTCTTGTAATTGATTGAACATCTTTTTTGTGTAGACTAGAAGGTCAATAGGCGTTATTTTTTTATAATTCTTTATTAATTCATTATATTTATGATGAAGTTGCATTCTGTCATGATTTGTTTCAGGGATAAAATTATCAGGAGTTACTACAATGATATCAATGTCGCTATCGTCATTAGATTCTTTATAAGCAACCGATCCAAATAAAATAATTTTTAAAACGGGTTGCTTTTGCAGATTTAGAGAAATATCCTTTATTATTTTATCAAGATTCATTTTATTAATAATTCTCCAATTCCAAATTTAAGGCAAATAAATTGAATCTAAAACCCTGTATCCTTTTCTGAAATACCAATTTTACCCTCTCATTTAAAAGAATCGTTCTCAATTCAAATATGCTACGCGTTCTTCTAGATACCATAAAACTCCCTGTACCATTCCACGAAGCGTTTCACCCCGGTTTTAATGGGTGTATCGGGCTTGTAGCCAAGGTTTTTTATCAGGTCTTCGGTATCGGCCCAGGTTTTCACCACGTCGCCGGGTTGCAGGGGCATGTAATTTTTCCTGGCCTCTTTCCCGGTGGCCTCTTCAATGGCATGGATAAATTCCATGAGGGGCACGGGGCTATTGTTGCCAATATTGTATACCTTGTATGGCGCGGGGGAGTTAGAAGGTTCAGGGGATTCAGCCTGCCATCCGGGGTTTCCAGAAGGAGGGGTATCAATAACCCGTTTCACACCTTCCACGATATCGTCAATGTAAGTAAAGTCGCGCTGCATTTTCCCATGGTTGTACACGTCGATGGTTTGCCCTTGCAAGATGGCCTTGGTAAAAAGGAACAAGGCCATGTCGGGCCGCCCCCAGGGACCGTATACCGTGAAAAAACGCAGCCCCGTGGTTGGTAAACCATACAAGTGGCTGTAGGTATGGGCCATCAGCTCGTTTGATTTCTTGCTGGCCGCGTACAAGCTTACCGGGTGGTCCACGTTATGGCCCGTGGAAAAAGGCATTTGCCCGTTCAGCCCGTACACGCTCGAGCTACTGGCGTAGGCCAGGTGTTTTATCCCATGGTGCCGGCACCCTTCCAGGATGTTCATGAAACCTGTGATGTTGCTGTCTATGTACGCGTGGGGGTTGGTAAGGCTGTAACGTACCCCGGCCTGGGCGGCCAGGTGGCATACCTTATCAAATTTTTCTTTCGCGAAAAGGGAAATAATGTTTTCCCTATCTTCTAGTTTTAGCTGAACAAAGGAATAAGCCGGATGCTTCGAACTTTTTACCGGTGTGTTGTATTGTATCTTTTCCCGGCCAATCCCGGTTTCTTCTAAACGGGCATATTTTAAATTTACATCATAATAATCGTTTATACTGTCGAGGCCAATGACTTCATCACCCCGTTCAAGCAATACCTTTATCAAGTGAAACCCTATAAACCCGGCCGTACCGGTAACAAGTATCTTCATGTTTTCGTGGTATTTGCACAGCTCCGCTTCCTCAGTCC
>CAZKIR010000428.1:1306-3760 GCA_964552835.1 uncultured Bacteroidales bacterium | reverse complement strand
TGAGCACTTGCTTCAGGCGGGTGGGATCGGTAATGAAGTTTTTTTCGTTGTTGTCGCAGCCTTTTTCAAGTTTTAATTCTACTTCGCCCGGTAGGGTTTCGGTTTGGATACGCTCGTGGTAATACTGGAAAATACTTTTTAAAAAGGGGTTTAAGGCCACTTCACGGTTTTTTATCAAAATCCTGCCGGCTTCGATTTGTGATATGTCCAGGATGTCGTTGATGATGCGCAACAAGTCATGGCTACGGTTTTTTATGATGTCGAGATAAAGGTTTTTCTTTTCCGGGTTTAGCTCTTTTTGCTGCAACAATTGCACGAAACCGATGATCCCGTTCATGGGTGTGCGTATCTCGTGGCTCATGTTGGCCAGGAAAGCGGTTTTTAGTTTATCGGCCTCCTCGGCTCTTTCTTTTGCTTCCAGCAAATCCTGTTGGGTTTGTTTTAACTGGGTAATATCGGTGATGGAACTTAAAATGTACCGTTCGTTATTAAAATGCAAGGTGTTGGCCGAGAAAAGGCCTATAATAAGTGTTCCGTCCTTTCGGTAAAAATAGATTTCCTTGTTATGGATAAATGACTCCTTTTGTAATTGTTCGATGATTTCTTCACGCGGGGATTTCTCATGCCAAAAACGGACATCTTTTACTTTTTTCCCGATGACTTCTTCTCTCTTGTAGCCCGTGATTAACTCGAAACTATCGTTTACTTCATGGATCAGGCCGTCTATTTCCCGGCTTATCACGAAAGCGCCAGGGGCTGTCTGAAAGGCCGAACGGAATTTTTCCTCGTTGATTACCAGTTCTTGCTGCACCGCGTCGCGTTGCATGGCCATGGCGAATTGTTTCACGAGGGTCTCGATCAGTTCTTCATGGGCCAGGGAGTCGCCTTTTTTAATCAGGATGCCCACGTTGCCTTGCAATACCTTGTTCCAATGGATGCCAATCTCGTACATTTTCTCGATGCCTATCATGTCCGTGATGACTTTGATAATAGCTTTGCTTACCCCAGCGTAACCAATCCCGTTTTTCCATTCTTTATATTCTACCAGCTTATTTGACGATAAACCTTCCCAGAACGATTTGTCTTGTATATCGGCCAGTTTAAACCGGAGCTTCAGTATGTTTTTGCCCATCATCCTGGATATTATCTCCTGAAATTGCCCAAGCCCTTGTACCGACTCGATTTGCAAGCTGTTCTCGTAAGGGCCATAAGAAGTTACGGCCACGATGGCATGGGGGATAATCCCGTGCAGTTTTTTGGCCAACATGGCGTGGAGGTTTTGTCCAGGGGGGATATCTATAAGCTCGATAGCGTTTTTGTTGAGTTCCCTTAGCTGGTATATGTATTCTTTTTCCCTTTTTTCACTTAGCTTGCGGTCGCTGATGTCACGGCCTGATAACACGCTGCCTTCCCTGTTGCCTTCTGGATCCAACAACTCCTTCCCTATGATTTCTATCCACCGGTAGCCGTTATGCTTGGAACGAAACCGAAATTCAATTTTTTTCGGTTGGTCCTGGCTAAACCCATGTTTGTATATTTTTTCTACACGGTCTCTGTCATCCGGGTGTATAAACCCGAGGGGGTTTTTATGCAATAACTCGTTTAAAGGGTATCCCAACAATGAATAATGGGAAGGGCTCACGTACTTGTATTTTCCTTCTTTGTCAAGAATGCTTACCAGGTCTTGCATGTTTTCGCTTACCCGCCTGTAAAAATCTTCTTCCTGGTTTATATGGCAATTCCTGGTTTTTTGTTGCAGGTACAGTTTAACGGGCACGGTATGCATGGGCATAGATCCTGAAAGGTGGTTTTCTTGCTGTTCCTTTTTACCTTTCTTTTTTCCTTTGTTTTGTAACGGGTTATCAAAAGTGTTTTCCATAGATTTTTACTTTCTCCCTATACCTGTTCTTTACGGAAATTTGAATGAAAAGTTTATGGTGAATGGGGGGTGTTGATGTTTTGTTGATATTTGGGAATAGATGAGCAGGGGGTAAGGAGTGATGAGTAGTGAGTAGTGATCATGGAGCGATGGGGTCGCCTTTCATTCATTTTTCTTGTATTTTTTAGCAGCCATTATTACTCACCGGATTAAGCCCTTGTTGCCGTTGGCTTCAGCCAATAGTTTCTGGCAGCCTTAGGGGATTTATGGACTATTATTTTTTTGGCTTGAAATTTTTATTATCTTTATTTTTTTAATTGAAAATAGCATTGTTTGCTTTTTAATTGAAAAAAACAACCCCTAAAAAAACCTAACCTAATCTTAACATATGAAAAGGCCTTATGAACCCATTCGAAAAGATCGGCAATGGAAAATTAACATGACCGTGCTTATTGGTTTGGCCCTTATTTTTGGCTTGTATTTCCTGGTCATCACCAAGCAAAAAGAAGAAAACCTGAACCAACGGAATTTCCGCATCATGACCCAGGTTTCACGAAATTTAAAAGAACGGGTCC
>CAZKIR010000428.1:486-1296 GCA_964552835.1 uncultured Bacteroidales bacterium | reverse complement strand
GTATCTTGCAAAAAAATGCCAAGAACCTGGACGTGGAAATCCAGCAGCAAACCCCGGAGGTTGTCCAAGAACGAGAAACCGACGCGGCCACCCTGCAATCAAAAGATAAAGGGGAAGATTCGAGCAAAACAGAGACCGTGAAACCCATCGAGATACAAACTTCAAAACTCGAGGAAATCAAAAACCGCCTGAGCAACCATGATTTTTTAACCTATCGGGGCAGGCCTTCGAACGATCCCGGCGAGATACTTTTTGCCACCTTGAGCGAGAAGAAAAACGGGAAAACCGAGACCGGTTACGTGTACGGGAAGATTCAATCCATTGTTAAACCCTTGTTGCGGCCGGAAGTTTTTGACCATTTTATTATCGTGCGCGAAAACCGGGTTATTTTTTCTACTTTCCCTTTCGATATGGTTTACGATGCTACCCGCGAAATTATTGACACTTCCCAGTTCCAGGCCGGCATCCGGAAAGAGGTAAGCATTCAGGAAAAACCCTTCGTGGGGTATTTTCATCCCCTTAACATGCCTTTGCTGGATGGGGTGGAAAACTGGAAAGTTATCGGGATGGTAAGCGAACAAGCTTACCGTTCGGCAAAGAACCAGGTAAATGCCTGGATTATCATGATATTTAGTTTTTTATTGATGATCGGGATATTGAATTTCCCGGTGCTAAAATTGTTTATCATGAGCCCCATCGAGCAATTGAACACGCGGCAAGTAGTGGTGGCAGTGTTTTCGCTGTTTTTTGTCTCGGGCATACTCGTGATATTTTTAACCGGCATGTTCTCGTCCTTGGCCCACCGTGAAA
>CAZKIR010000428.1:0-476 GCA_964552835.1 uncultured Bacteroidales bacterium | reverse complement strand
ACGACTGCACTCCGAAATAGATACGGCCTTCCAAGAGGAGCTTAACGCGATTTATTGCCAGCTAAAATCTTATGATCAAAACGACAAGCTTCCCGATGAAGACAATATAGCCTCAATTTTGCAAAAAGACAGCCTGAACGGTTATCCCACGATTTTCCCTTACCTGAAAGTGGCTTTCTGGATGGACAACCACGGGAACCAAATAAAAAGCCTTGGGGTAAGGAAAGACGGTGGTGAGCTGATCAACTTATCGCACCGATCGTATTTTCAGCAGGCCGGCCATTGGAAATTACCAGGTACACCAACATGCGATAGCAGCGGGGCCAGCATCATGATGGAATCCATATTCTCTTACACCGGGGGTGAAAACCTGGCCGCTTTTTCCACGCGATCGTCAAAAATAATTCAAACCAATAATGGGCCAAACGATACGGCGCGAGTTATCGCCCTTACGTCCCCCATGCTCCAGAGCATCA
>CAZKIR010000427.1:0-3774 GCA_964552835.1 uncultured Bacteroidales bacterium | reverse complement strand
ATCGAATTATGGCGGGAAAATTGGACTGACGGGAAGGCAAAAATTTTTGTTAAAGATAATGGCTTTGGTATACCGGAAGAACGTAAAAAGTATATCTTCGAACGGTTTAAAGGCCATCAATTAAAGGAAAAGAGGGTTTCCAGTTCCACCGGGCTTGGCCTTACCTTTTGCCGCCTGGCTGTTGAAGCCCACGGGGGGCAAATTGGTTTTACATCACTTCCCAAGGTGGAGACCATTTTTTGGTTTACCTTGCCCCTTGTAGAAAAGGCGTAGGGTAATTTTCTCAACATACCCCCCCTGTACCGTACATTTTCTATCTGCTTAAAACCCTTGTAAACAACACCTTGCAAACAAGCGGTACATCATGGCATGATTTTATTAATGTACAAGTCAACACGATGCCATGGGCCTTGATTTTTTTCCTCAAGTCCCTACATTGTAAATAGGTAATTTTTATAATTGTTCATTAAAAAAAACATGGTATGATTTCAAAAAATTTAACAATAAGAGGCGATTGGGCCGAAATTCGCGGCAAGTTAAAACAAAAATATTCCGATTTGACCAATACTGACCTGGATTACCAGGAAGGCCGCGAGGATGAATTGCTTGGCAGATTATCGAAGAAACTTGGCAAGTCGCGAGAGGAAGTTATTATGGATATAAACAAGTTAAGCATGAAGGCCTGAGATATGCTTTCTTGTTTTCTTCTCATAATGATTGCACCGGGCCAATAGCCAGCCTGGCGTAGTCAAACCAAAGATTTTGTAGTATGTACAGGTTACCAGGTGTTTTGCAGTAAAACCAAAAGCTTTCTGCCATTGCAATGTATTATTTAAATTCATTTATTTTTACCCGCGTTTAGCGGGTTTTTTTATGTTGTTTGTTAATTTGGTTACAAGTTAGATTGAATAAGTCTGTTATTATTTTAATCATGCTTATTTTATAAATTATCAAATAAAAGAAGATAAAAAAAGTATAGTACTTGATAAAAAATGTAAAGATACTTGTTAAGTTACAACTTATTTTTGAAAAATTAAATTTTCCTTAAATTAATGTTAAATCCAAAACCAAAAATCTATGGTAAGAAAATTAAACAATCCAATGAAAAAAAGTGTCAGGATATGGTGTTCTTTATTTTTTGTCCTGATTTATATTACAACGGGTGCTTATGCTTTTACACCCGGTGAAGTAAACCAGGGTGGCAATAATAGCGGGACAAAAGTTGAAGATAAAAACCCTGTGCAAGCCAATCAACAAGAAACCATTTCCGTGTCAGGTAAAGTTACAGGGGAAGAAGGTGAATCTTTACCTGGTGTGAACGTTGTAGAAAAAGGAACTACCAATGGTGCGATTACCAATTTAGACGGAGAATATACCCTTGAGGTAAGAGCCTCCGGAACGTTGGAATTCTCTTACGTGGGTTATCAGAAAAAAGAAATGCCAGTAAATGGTAAAAAAACTATCAATGTCCAGTTAGGACAGGATATTAAGGGACTAGAGGAAGTTGTTGTTGTCGGTTACGCTGTAAAAAAGAAAGAAAACCTCACCGGTTCCGTGGCTACTGTTTCCACTGAAGAAATCGAAAGCCGCCCGATTACCGGTTTGTCTGAGGCATTGAACGGTATGGTTTCAAACCTTGAAATCAACCCCGCTGATGGTGATGGAGGAAAACCCGGTGCTAAATCCAGTTATCAACTGCGTGGTGTTGGAACCATCGGGGATGCCAGTGCCGAACCCTTATTTATTATTGATGGGGTTGAAGGTGATCCCGACCTGATCAACCCGAACGATATAGCAAATATATCTGTACTTAAAGATGCCGCCGCGGCATCCATTTATGGGGCCAAAGCATCTTACGGCGCCATTATCATAACAACCAAAAAAGGTGAAAAAGGCGAAGCCAAAATTAATTTCTCGGTTAACCATTCCTGGCGGGACCCCTTTTTTCCCAGGGATCGTTTAGGATCTCTTGATCACATGGAATACTGGCAGGAAGCTGATTTGAACGAAGATGGCAAGATTCATCCAACCGAAGGATACACGGATGAGCTTATACAAAAACTGAAAGAACGAATGGAAGACCCTTCGGCCCATCCTATAATGCCCCGTGATGTTGATGACACCACTCGTTTTGATGCTTTTCGCGGCTTGGCCATTGATGAAGATTGGCTCCATGCCGTGTATAATAGAATGGCCCCTACCCGGGATTACAACCTTTCTGTTTCCGGGGGAGGAGAAAATACCAATTATTATTTTTCTGCCGGAATCATGGATCAGGATGGATTATATAATTTTGATGCAGACCATTATAAACGGTATTCTTTCCTTGGTAAATTCTCTGGGGATGTTACCGACTGGTTAAATTTATCGTATAAAATGCAATTTGTAAGGCGTGATATCTTAGGGGGGCCTAGTTTTGGGGGCGGCTATAGGGCACGTTTGGTGAATATGGCAAAACCGAATGAACCTGTACAGGATCCTTATGGACATTATAGAAGGGAATTAAATTCAATGTATTATAATGCAAAAGTAGAGCAGGATATCGAGGATGACTTTAACAATACATTTACAGCCCGGTTAAATCCTTTTGAAGGATTTAATGTAATAGGTGATTTCACGTATAATTATGCTTCGCATAATGATATGGAATATGAAAATGAATATCCCAGTTTTGATGCAAACAATAAACCGGATGGCCTGAACGGTTCTTCAAATATTGAAAAGGAAAAGGAAAATACCCAATTTTATGATGTAGATATTCACGCGACATACAATAAATCAATAGGTTTACACGATTTTAATTTACTCGCGGGATATCAACAACAATATACCTATAATTCCAGGTTAACTGCTTATCGTAACGAGCGAATGTCCAGTGATATCTATTCCATTGTTACGGCAACCGGAGATAGCTGGGAAACCACCGATTTAGACAGGGAATTAGCCACTGTTGGATATTTCGGTCGATTGAATTATGTTTTTAATGAAAAATATTTACTGGAAGCTAACTTTCGTTATGACGGGAACTCCCGTTTTGCCGAGGGAAATAAATGGGGTTTCTTTCCTTCCGCATCCGTGGGATACATCATCTCAAAAGAATCTTTCTTCCAACCCCTCACCACTTGGGTTAATTTCCTTAAAATAAGAGGAAGTTATGGTAAGTTAGGAAACATGAGGGCCAATTATTGGTATTATGGCCAAAATGCTACCATGAGCCGGGAGATACATGACAAACCATGGCTCACAACCAACGGGCAGGCTTATGAGTACATGACTTCCCCCGAGTTAAGCATGAGATCATTAACCTGGGAGAAACCTGTTACCACCAACCTGGGAACAGATATTAATTTTTTCGATAACAAATTACAAACCAGTTTTGACTGGTACACGCGGATTACTGAAGACATGGTAGGACCACCTAATCCCCTGCCCGGTGTATTAGGCGTTGATGATCTTCCAGATGAGAATAACACGGAATTAAAAAGCCAGGGATGGGAGCTTACCATTATCCACAAAAATAGTGTTGGCGATTTTAATTACACGCTTTCGGCCGGGGTTTCTAGACATAAAGATGTTGTTACGAAATACAATGCTGATTACAAGCAAATCCCTGATATTTGGGACGCGGTAAAGGGTAATGGGAACATGTACTATTATGAAGGAATGGAGCTTGGAGAAATATGGGGCTACACGACTGTAGGTTTTATCGAAGACTCGGCCACCTTAAACATGATAAATGAAGGGCCAGGTGGCACCCATAGCCAGCACGAAATC
>CAZKIR010000426.1:0-3783 GCA_964552835.1 uncultured Bacteroidales bacterium | reverse complement strand
TAAAGGTATACACACCAGAGCCCCCGGGGTTCCATCTGGTATCCACGCTATCATCTTCAAAATCATCCGTGAATCGGGACGCTTGGATATTAGCAATTAGTACAAAAGTCATGAATAAAATGGTACCAATACGCCAAGTATTCACACGTGTGCCTTTTTTAATAGTTTTTTTCATCTTATTTGAATTTAATGGGTGATAAAAATACCTACCTTTAGTTTTTAACATTTTTTCTACATAATAAAACGCATAACCAATCCAGTACCCTAAAAAAAATAGCATATTTTTTAATGCTTAATAAAGCTTTTAATATATTTATAGTATAAAATAAGGTCATTTTCGAAAATTTTAAATTAATTCATAAAAACGAGGTAAAGATATAAAAAAATTTTAAATTTGCCACACGTGTGAATAAAATTTTTTTATGTCAAACAGGTTAACCATAAAAGATATCGCCAAGAAACTGAATGTCCACCATTCTACAGTTTCAAGGGCTTTGCGCAATGATAGCCGGGTAAAAAAAGAAACCCGGGAATTGATTATTGATTACGCGAAAAAATACGGGTATCAGATAAACATTAATGCCTTACAATTTAGGGGCGCCGTAAAAAACATGCTGGCCATCGTGGTACCCAGCATCTATCACCGGTTTTTCTCAAACATCATTAGTATGATAACTGACCGGGCGCATAGCCAGGGTTATATTGTTTCGGTTTTTCAGTCAAACGAGAGCTATTCATTAGAAAAGGCCATTATTGACTCAATTATCCAGCACAATGTAGCGGGCGTGATAGCATCTGTTTCCATGGAAACATTATCAAATAGCCATTTTCATCAATTAAAAAAATTTAATATTCCCCTGGTGTTTTTCGATCGGGTGTGTGAAGACCTGGAAGTCCCCAAGGTAACCATCGATAATAGGGACATTATCTCGGAGGCTGTAAATATTTTGGTCAATAAAGGGTATCAGCGGATTGCTTACATTACCGGGTCTGAAAAACTGGGGATGTTTCGCCAACGACAAATGGGATACAGGGCAAGTATAGAAAAACATAACCTGGGTTTTTCTCAAATATATGAATCAAGCAAGTATTTTAGTAAAGAAGACGGCATTAAGGCGGTCAACACATTGTTTTCCGATTCTGTCGTCCCAGATGCTATAATTTGTGATTCACACAGTATTACCATTGGTGTCATATTACAAATCAGGGAAAAAGGGCTTGAAATACCAAAAGATGTGGGATTGATAGGGCACGGGGCGAATATTGACAACCTCGTTATAACGCCTAAGGTAACTGCCATTATACAGCCCGAGGAAGAGATTGCCCAACGTGCCTATGAACTATTGTTGAAAAGTATCCAAAAAGGTAAGCTGGAAAATGAAACGGTCGTGATTCCAGCTTCCATCATTAAAAGGGATTCATGCTAATTTTTTTATGAAAAAAACAACGATTTATTTTGAGAATTCATTTTGATTGCATAAATTGCACACGTGTGAATAAACGTGTTAAATATAATTCAAATTAACGCGCATGAAAGAACTTGTTGAAAAAGAAAAAATATTATCAGTTGGAGATGAGAAAAAAGGCCAGGCAGCTATTGAGGATGTCTTTAACGATTATTATGGTTATCTACAAAATTTTGCCATCCGGTATATAGATGATCAGGGCCTGGCTGAAGACATGGTACAAGACGTGTTTTTCAAGGTTTGGAATAAACGGAACAAACTAATTATTGGAACTTCATTCAAAACGTATTTGATGCAAAGTGTTAAAAACCGCTGTATCCAATATTTAAGGAAAGAAAAACACAGGAACACTACCTCCAGGCAATTAGTAGAAGATATCCCGCAAATAAACAATTCGGAAACAGAACCAGGTTTGTCCAACTTGTTTGTAATAGAAATCAAAGAAATCGTGCAAAATACCATGGAAAAACTACCAGATAAAACCCGCAGGATATTTTTCATGAGCCGTTTCCAGCATTTAAATAATGCAAAAATTGCTTCTCATTTTAATATCTCGGAAAAAGCTATAGAATATCATATAACCAAAGCTTTAGGGATGCTTAAGCCCAGGTTGCATGATTTTGTTACATGAAATGGTCACGTTTAATTATGGTATAAAACTTTTATCCTATTGCTTAATCATAAATTTGTATAAATAATTTGTCATGATCCAGAAAACAAAAAAAATGCTTTCCTTCGCCAGCTTCTTGTTGATCTTAATATCTAGCGCTGTATCCCAGCAATCATATCCTGATTGGGAAAACGAAACAATCATTGGTATAAACAAAGAAAAACCACATGCCCATTTTATCCCTTATCAGAACATGGAAACGGCCAGGGAAAATGATCCCGGGCAATCTAGCTATTACCAGTCTCTAAATGGGAAATGGAAATTTAGGTTGGTCAATCACCCCGATAAAACTCCTGACGGCTTTTTCGAAATCGATTTTAAAGATAATAAATGGGATAATATTCCTGTTCCATCCAATTGGCAACTAGAGGGATATGATTATCCCATATACACGAACGTAAAATATCCTTTTGGCCAGCCTACCCCGCCCAGTATACCAAGTGAATACAACCCGACAGGCCTCTACAGGACAAGCTTTAACTTACCCAAGGGTTGGCAAGAGAAAGTGGTCTTTATTCATTTCGGGGCAGTAAAATCGGCTTTTTACCTCTGGATTAATGGCCAGAAAGTTGGTTATAGCGAGGGTAGCAAAACGCCTGCTGAGTTCAATATAACCAAATACTTGAAAACCGGAAAAAACCACCTTACTGCAAAGGTAATACGCTGGTGTGATGGTAGTTATTTGGAAGATCAGGATTTTTGGCGATTAAGTGGAATTGAACGGGAGGTATACCTGTTGGCCACGCCACGTGTAAGAATAAGGGATTACACGGTGCATTCCGGCCTAGATTCAAGCTATAAAAATGGGATTTTTAAGCTAGAAGTGGAACTGGCAAACCACCAGGAAGCCCTTCAGGAGGCCAAGCTTTCATGTCGGATACTGGATAACCAGGAACCCATTTATGAACAAGAAAAAACAGGCGCCCTCGATCAATTGTTTCATTTCAAAACAAGTATACCTTCCGTAAAATCCTGGAGTGCTGAATTCCCAAACCTTTATGAACTGGAAATAGAATTAAAAAAGGATGGGGAAATATTGCAAGCCATAAGGCAGAACATAGGGTTTCGGGATATAAAAATTGAAAATGGTTTCTACAAGATCAATGGCAAGACTGTTACCCTGCGTGGCGTGAACCTGCACGAGCACCATCCGCTAACCGGTCACGTGATTGGCCATGAAACCAGGATAAAAGATATTCAGCTAATGAAGCAATATAATTTAAATGCCGTGCGCACTTCGCATTACCCCCATCACACTGGATTGTACGAATTATGCGATAAATACGGGCTTTACGTTGTTGACGAGGCAAATATAGAATCCCACGGTATTGGTTATGATCCTGCCGAAACCCTCGGTAATAAACCCTCGTGGCTTGATGCCCATATGGACAGGAACATATCTATGGTCGAGCGGGATAAAAATTTTCCATCTATCGTGATATGGTCCATGGGAAATGAGGCAGGTAACGGATACAATTTTCATAATGTGTATTATTGGATAAAAGAAAACGACCCAACAAGACCTATAATGTATGCACAAGCTTATAAACACTTTAATACCGACATTATTACCCCAATGTACCCCAATCTTCAATTGCTCGAAGAATATGCTACCAGTAATGCCAAACGACCATTCATCATGTGTGA
>CAZKIR010000425.1:3372-3783 GCA_964552835.1 uncultured Bacteroidales bacterium | reverse complement strand
CAATTTGCTACTTTTGTATTGGACTTGCGCGGGCATGGCCTTTCAGACGGGTTGCGGGGGCACATTAAAAAGTACAATTTTCTTATTCAAGATATTGAAAATTTACATGCCTTCGCGGCAAAAATGGTACCGGGTACACCAGTTTTTTTATATGGCCATAGCATGGGCGGTAACCTGGCCATCAATTACGTGCTCCGTGAAAACCCTTTTTTGGCTGGCCTTATCTTGTCCTCGCCCTGGTTAAAGTTAAGAAAACCACCCTCGAAGTTCTTAATTTATCCTGCTTTATTGCTTTCCCTCTTTTGGCCGCGGTTACGTGGTAATAACAGGATAAACCCCAGGTACTTGTCAAGGGACAAATCGGCCGTGAAAGCATATCTTGAAGACCCGCTCGTGCATGACAAGATATCG
>CAZKIR010000425.1:0-3362 GCA_964552835.1 uncultured Bacteroidales bacterium | reverse complement strand
GATATCGCCCCGCTTGTACCAGTCAATCCAAAAAAATGGGATATGGGCCATGCAGAACAAGCAGAAGGTGAATATTCCCGTGTTAATAATACACGGGGGCAAGGATAAAATTACTTCTGCCAAGGCAAGCAAGGAATTGGCCGAAAATACCCGTAATATCGCTATTAAAATCTGGCCTGGGCATTTTCATGAATTGCACCATGACAAGAACAGCCATGACGTGTTCGAGATCGTGAGCATGTGGCTCATGAAAAATGCCCTGGAAAAAAACCAACCCGCCGTTAAACATGGATAATTTCAGGACACCAATGCCCATCCCCAGGAAAGGGATCACGATTGACCATAAAGATAGGATGTTATTGATGGGGTCCTGCTTTACCAATGAAATAGGTGAAAAGTTGCAAGGCTTTAAATTCCCGGCCCTCGTGAACCCTTTTGGCGTGCTGTATAACCCGGTTTCCGTTTATAATGGCCTGGATATCCTGTTAAAGAAGAGGTTGTTCGCGTTGGATGATTTGCGCTATTATAATCAACAATGGTTTAGTTTTTTCCACCATGGTTCTTTCAGCCATCCCGATAAGGAAACCTGCTTGAATCAAGTAAACCAGGCTATTGAAACAGCTTCCGGGCATTTAAAAGAAAGCAAATACCTTTTCATTACCTTTGGTACGGCCTGGGTTTATGAATTCAAGGAAACCCGCGAGATCGTGTCGAATTGCCACAAGATACCGGCCAACCGTTTTACCCGATCCCTGGTGAAACTGGAGGATATGCTGGACTTGTATCGTAATTTGCTTGAACAACTTAGCGCACGCTTGCCTTCTGCCCGGGTTATTTTTACCATTAGCCCCGTCCGGCATTTGAAAGATGGCCCGGAAATGAACCAGTTGAGCAAGTCCCTGCTGTTCGTTCTTATCCATATGTTGATCGAAGAATTTGGCAGTTGTTCTTATTTTCCCTCTTACGAGATCATGATGGACGATTTACGGGATTACCGGTTTTATAAGAAAGATATGCTCCACCCCAGTGATGTAGCCGTGGATTATATCTGGGATCTATTTGGAAAAGCCTATTTTGAAGAAGATACCCTGTCAGTGTGCCGGGCAATTGAAAAAATAAAAGATGCCACCGAACACCGGCCTATGAACCCGGGAAGCGAGCCGCACCAGAAATTTGTAGAGGTTACCCGCAAGCAAATCAGCCAATTGCAAATCCAGTACCCTGGCCTCGACTTTTCAAGCGAAATAGGTAAATTAACGGTTAGCCTGCAGGGAAAGTAAAAAACCTCACGCGAAGACGCGAAGGAAAAGTACTTGCTATTATCCAGAAGCTTAGTCCCCCCTTGGCGTCCCGCCTGGCGGCGAGGCAGGCTTGGCGAGAAATGAAAAGACTCACGCGAAGGCGCTAAGAAAATGCACCTGCTATCGTCCAGGAGCACTGTCCCCCTTGGCGTCTTAGCGCCTTTGCGAGAGAAAAAAGACTCACGCGAAGACGCAGAGACGCGAAGAAAAAGTACTTGCTATCGTCCAGAAGCATAGCCCCCCCTTAGCGTCTTAGCGGCTTAGCGAGAGAAAAAAGACTCACGCGAAGCGTGCCTGTATGGCGAGTCAGGCTTAGCGAGAAAAGAAAAACTCACGCGAAGACGCAGAGACGCGAAGGAAAAGTACTTGCTATTATCCAGAAGCATAGTCCCCCCTTGGCGTCTTAGCGGCCCGCCTGGCGGCGAGGCAGGCTTGGCGAGAAATGAAAAGACTCACGCGAAGGCGCTAAGAAAATGCACCTGCTATCGTCCAGGAGCACTGTCCCCCTTGGCGTCTTAGCGCCTTTGCGAGAGAAAAAAGACTCACGCGAAGACGCAGAGACGCGAAGAAAAAGTACTTGCTATCGTCCAGAAGCATAGCCCCCCCTTAGCGTCTTAGCGGCTTAGCGAGAGAAAAAAGACTCACGCGAAGCGTGCCTGTATGGCGAGGCAGGCTTAGCGAGAGAAAGTAATGCTTCGCGTGTACAGGATCAATGCCCACGGCATAGTGGATTTTCTTTTGTTTAAAAACTTTTTTTATTTCTTGAACAAAATGGTATTTTTCTCGTTTAATTTAATTAATTTTTATATACCATCATGAACAAGCAGATATTACTGGTCATCCTTATATTTAGCATCTTGTTGCCTGTTGCTTTATTTGCCCAGGATGATAACAAGGGGGTTGTTAAAGGAAGGATTTTTAACGCGAAAAATAATGAACCGGTCCCTTTCGCGAATATTGTTATTTGGAACACGGGCATCGGGGCGGTTTCGGATTTTGACGGGAATTTTATTTTTACAGGCGTTAAACCAGGGTTCATGGAGTTAAGGGCTTCTAGCGTGGGCTTTGAAACCTATGTTTCAGAAAACATCATGGTGACCAATGCCAAAACGGTGTACGTGGAAATCCCCATGCAAGAAACCTCCGTGGATATTGAAGAAGTGGTGGTAAAAGCTTCTCCTTTTCGGAAAAGGGAAGAGAGCCCGAATTCCCTGCGAAAGATAGGCATCGAGGAAATTGAAAAAGCCCCCGGGGGCAACCGTGATATTTCCAGGGTCATCCAATCATTCCCGGGTGTGGCCTCCACCCCGGCTTTTCGGAATGATGTAATTGTGCGGGGCGGGGGGGCCAGCGAAAACTCGTTTTACCTTGACGGGATCGAGATACCGAACCTGAACCATTTTGCTACCCAAGGCGCCTCGGGTGGCCCCGTGGGCATTATTAACGTGGACTTTATCCGCGAGGTGGATTTTTACTCGGGGGCTTTCCCGGCCAACCGCGACGGTGCCCTTAGCTCGATAATCGACTTTAAACAAAAAGACGGCAGCAAAGAAGAACTTAATTTCAGGGCTACCGTGGGCGCTTCTGACCTGGCCTTTACCATGGACGGCCCCGTGAGCGACAACACTACCTTTATCCTTTCGGCACGGCGCTCGTACTTGCAATTCTTGTTTTCGGCCATTGGCTTGCCTTTTTTGCCAACCTATAATGATTTTCAGTTCAAGACCAAGACCAATTTTGATCAACAAAACGAGTTGACCGTGATTGGCTTGGGCGCGATCGATCAGTTTGCCCTGAACAAGGAAGCCAACGATACCGAGTATCAACGTTATATCCTCGATTATATCCCGGTAAATGAGCAATGGAACTATACCATTGGGGCCGTGTACAAGCATTATCGCGAGAAAAGTTATGATACGTGGGCAGTTAGTCGTAATTATCTGAACAATACCTCATACAAGTACCAGGATAACAAAGAAGTGGACTCTTTGCAAACCCTGGATTACGAATCGGCCGAGATAGAAAACAAATTTCGTTACGAGAATACCACGCGTACGGACA
>CAZKIR010000424.1:0-3800 GCA_964552835.1 uncultured Bacteroidales bacterium | reverse complement strand
GAACGAGGATAATTTTGGCCCCTTGTACATTCCCCGAAAAGGGGCTACCATTGAATTAAACCTGAAAAACTTACCGCTGTACGAACGGGTTATCGACGTGTACGAGAAAAAAGACATAATGGTAAAAGATAGTTCTATATACATAGATGGCGAGTTGGCACAATCCTATACTTTTGATATGGATTATTATTTCATGATGGGTGATAACCGCCATGAATCGGCCGATTCGAGATACTGGGGCTACGTACCGGAGGATCATGTCGTGGGAAGCCCTGTATTTATTTGGTTATCCATCGATAAAAACAAAAAGTTTTTGAACAAGATCCGTTGGGATCGCTTGTTCATGTCAGCTAAACATTGATTAGGCCATTACGCATTAGAAACAATATTTGGTTTCATGGAAATAACACCCTTTCAATTATCCAAGTTATTTATGTTAAGCCTTTTTTTAAGCTTAACAAATCATTTATTTTGTCAGGAAAAACAAGTTTCTATCCTGCCCGGGGAAAAAATCCGGGTGATAGACCAAGAAATGGCCAAGGATGCCGGTTTGTTTTTGGATTACCCGAATTTTTCAAAAGCTGAAGTATACGAGATTGACGATTCTACTTTCGTGCTCGAGGTACATTACCGGCGAAATGAAGAAAATTATCAGGAACGTCGGATCATGGACCTGGCTGGAAAAAAACAATTTGTCGATTCGATTCATCAGCGAATTCAACAAAAAGCCCCTGCGATGGTCATGAATCAAGGGGGTAGGGCCTTGATGCTGACCGGATCGTCCGTGATAGGCTTAAGCTATTATGGTATTTCCCTCCCGGTTATTTTAGACGTGGAGGGGGATACTAAAACCTGGTTGGCCACTTACATGTTATCTGCTGGCGCGTCTTTTGCCCTCCCGTATTTTTTAACCCGAAATACCCCGGTAACCAAAGCCCAGGCAAGCATGGCTTTTTACGGTCAAACCCGTGGGATATTGCACGGTATTTCTGCTTCTTATCTTTTTAATCGTAACCCGGATGAGCGTTTTATTCTTGGAATGGGTATGCTTGGTAGCATAGGAGAAGCCTATGGTGGATATGCCCTGGCCAGGAAATGGGATTATCCCGTGGGTTCTGCTTCCATTCTTCAGATGGGAGGTGACTTCGGGATCGGCGCCGGGTTCTTGTTTTCTGATCTGTTTGGTTTCATGGAGGACGGGAACAGCCAGGCAATTTTTAGTACCGTTTTTGCCGGTTCAGCAGTAGGATTGTACGGGGGCAAATTTTTGGGCGACACGAGGGATTATACCCTTGGGGACGCGGTCTTTTTTAGGTCTACCGTAACCTTATCAAATTTATTGGCCCTGACGGTAATTGATTATTTTGAGCCCGGGAAATCCCAACCTTATACTGCAGGTACATTAATTAGTGGGGCAGCGGGCTCTTTCGTTGCCTGGAAATTGCTCCAGGACAAAGATTTTGACACGGGCGAAGGTTTGCTTATTGCCCTTGGCGAAGTGGCCGGGGGCTTGATAGGCCTGGGTACGGGTTATCTTTTGGCACCCGACGAGGACCGGCGGCATATTCTCTTTACTTCTGGTGCTATCGGGGCTGGATTGGGATACGGGCTCTTGTACCATCAATTTGCCAAGGATGCCTTGAAACGCTCAAGTGATATTAATTTAAGCATGCATTTTCAACCAACAGGCCTGGTTTCTCTTTTTAATAAAGATTATAAAACGCCATATGTGCCTAAAATGGTTGAGCTAAACCTCACTTTTTAATATGATATCCTGACCCGGATCGTATGTTTGATTTTTTTTAGTTCATCCAGGTCTTCCAGGCCCAAATCAATTTCCGTGCCTAAAGAATACTTTGCCATTTTTAATAAAGCTTTTCGAGGGGACAAAAGTAATTTATTAGTCCGGGGTATTCATGAATGTTAAAAAGGAAATTCTTCTGATTGTTCCTGTTGCTTGATTTTTTCTTGCTTGGGTGTTTCAGCCCGTTGGTGCACCTCGTTTGATTCCACGTATATTGCTTTGTAGGGGGTTACCGGGCATGCGTATTCACAAGCGCCGCAACCAATGCAAATATCATCTTCCACTTCCGGTATAACCAAGCCGTCTTCATAAGGTACCATATCCACTGCCTTGGTGGGGCAATGTTCGGAGCATGCCCCACAATCTGTCCTGTCGGTGTACACGATACAATTTTTTTTCACGAACCTGGCAATGCCCAGTTGGGTCCGTTGCTTGTCTTCTGGTTTGATGGGCTGGATAGCGCCCGTGGGGCATACTTCGCTGCACTTGGTGCAATCAAAATTACAAAAGCCTGTCCAGTAGTCCATCTTGGGCTGCATCATGCCAAAGAACCCGTAATCAAGAAAAGTGGGCTGCAGCACGTCTGTAGGGCAAGCGCTAACACAGAGCGAACAAGCCGTGCAATGCGAGGTGAAGTTATCTAATGAAATTGAACCCGGCGGCGATACGGGGTTTTCACGGTGTATGGGGACAAGATCTGTTTCTTCCGCTGCCTTGGCCGCGAGCGAGATGCCGAAAGTACCTAGCAGGTAAGCCGTTGCCCCTTTCAATAACAAGCGTTTGCCCGTGTCGGTATTGTCCATCTTCGGGGCAGCTGGTGCCAATTCAGGGCTTTTTGCTTTTTTGGTAGATAATTGATAATTAATGGCATCTGTAGGGCACTGGGGCATGCAGTTCATGCAGGCCACGCAACGGGTAAAATCCACTTCTTGTTTTTTAAAATCAATGCATTCGGCTTTACAAGCTTTCTCGCATTTCCCGCAATTTATGCATTTATCGGCATTAAATTTTACCTTGAAAAGGGAATACTTGCTTAAAAAGCCCAGCAACGCGCCTACTGGACATACCGTGTTGCAATACAAACGGCCCCGCCAGATGCTGAACCCGGTAACGAGGCCAAGAACGATGCCCGGGATAATATACATTTTCCAATTCACGGGTGGTATGTGGACGGGGTAAATGCTATAGATATCAAAATTTGAAAGAATGGAGGAAAGGCCATTGTTGAGGCCTACCAACACGGGTTTGAAAAAATAAGACGAAATCCTTCCATAATTGCTATATGGATCCAGCCAACTGATTAACATGATATTCCCGAACAAGAATAACGAGATGGCCAGGATCAATATCGGGTACCGGATTTTGTTTTGCGCCGGGGCAAAACGGGCTTTTTGTTTCTTTTTTTTCTTGAAACGGTTCGCGATCCAGCCTGTTACATCCTGCAAAATGCCAAGCGGGCATATCGTGGAACAATATACCCTGCCAAACAGCAAGGTCATGGCCAATATGAAAACGAAGCCCAGCGAAGCTATCGTGAAAAGGTTAATAAATTTCAGGATAGAAGGTACGAATTGAAGGTATAGGGCGGCACCAGTAAACTTCTCGCTTAGCCAGTCACGAAAATCAACAAATATAAATGAAATGGAAAGCAAGAATAGCAGGGATATTATTACCCGTGTTGATTTTAAAACTTTATAGTTCATTACAACGCGATTCTTTTAATGTTTAATTCATCCAGGTTTTTGTTCCCGATTTTCATCTCGTGGGCTTTCGTGATATAAGGTATGGTTTCCGGGTCGCTGCCGAATATTTTGGCTGATGCTGCATCAATGGCCACGATATCAGTGGAAATGAGTTGGTACTTCATGGTTACCACGTCCGAGTTAGATACCCCCCGTGGCCCGTTCCGTTTCATTACCTTGTAAGCGTCCACGATGTTCAAGTCGGGTTTCCGGTATGCCGGAAATTCGGCAATGCACTGGTGCAAGTCGTTCTT
>CAZKIR010000423.1:0-3805 GCA_964552835.1 uncultured Bacteroidales bacterium | reverse complement strand
TGAGATTCTTTTTGCTACTGAAAAAGGGGCTTACCAGGCATTAATGGGGTGTTATGACATATTGAACCGGCTTGATACCTATAAACAAGCTCATAACGAAATTGCTAATTCCATGTCGGATGACACGGAGGTAGGGGGTAAGGCCGGGGATTACGAGCACGCTTCCATGCAAGACCTGCACCGGTTTATCGCCACTTCTGAAAACGGTGAATCGTCCGGGTATTGGAAATACCAGTATCGTTTAATTGCCCGATGCAACGAGTTGATCGATAGGGCACCGGGCATTGACATGGACGAGGGCACGAAAAACAATTACTTGGCCGAAGCAAGATTCTTGCGTGCTTTGGCCCATTTTAACTTGAATGTCGTGTTTGGGGGTGTGCCCATCGTGGATCACGTGTTGGAACAAAACGAGTACTATACCATCGATCGTTCCCCGATGATCGACGTTTTCTTGTTTATCGAAAGCGAGTTGAGGGAGGCACGGGGGCATTTACCGGTTTCATACGCTGCTGATCAAACGGGAAGGGTTACCAAGGGCGCGGCCAATGCCTTATTGGCAAAAACCTGCTTGTTTATGGCTTCGCATAAAGCCTATAGCAAGTACATTGAATGGCATGGTAAAAGTTTTGACGCGGATAATCTAATTGCCACTAATGATTATTGGGAGAAAGCCAAGGAAGCATGCGAGCTGGTCATGGATGGTACCTATTCCCTGATACAGGGTAATTATACCATGTATGCCGGTGAGACCTATGAATACCAGTTGCATGCTTTTGGGGCCTTGCATACCCTGCTAGGTGATAATTGCGAGGAAAAAATATTTGAAGTGCAATGCCAAAATAGCCTATCAGGTACCGGCAATAATTACAACGAGGGAAATTACCGTCCCAAGTGGAACCTGGTACGGGATGCTTTTGCCCCCGACGGAACATCCATTCCCAAACCAGGCTTCGGCTTCGTTTGCCCTACCCAAGACTTGTATGATGAATTTGAACCGGAAGACACTATTCGGTTAAAAATCACCATTCGCTCGGATGAGGATTCCATTTTATGGGAATACAATGATTCTACCGTTTGGTGCATGTGCGATCACAAGCAGTCGCCAACAGGTTATAGCAATGGCAAGTCGTTCGCGCTGAAAAGCGAGTTATTTGGAGGGGGCAGCACGTACCCGGCCATTCAGAGCGGGATAAACATCATCATTTTAAGGTATGCCGACGTGTTGTTAATGCATGCCGAAGCTTGCATGGAACTGGGGTTGGATGATTTGGCCAAGGCCGACCTGAAGAAAGTACGTAACCGGGTAGGCTTAAGTGATTATCCCACGGACCCCAAGTACCAGGATGTAAAAGAAGCCATTTACCACGAGCGAAGGTGCGAGTTGGCCCTTGAAGATCACAGGTGGTTTGACTTGGTTCGCTGGGGAAGGGCCAAGCAAGAATTGGCCGGCACTTCCTTCGGGGACAATTTCGTGGAAGGGACACACGAGTACTTGCCTGTTCCTCAGTCAGAAATTAATATTAGTGAAGTGATGAAACAAAATAAAGGTTTTTAAGAATTGTAATAATCATGAGGATAGAACCCCTTGCCATACCGTTTTTTCTTAGCTCGTTCCTGGTTTGTTGCGATGCTCCTGGGCCAGGTAACCTTTACTGTTCCGAGATCGAAAAACCCAATTTTGTTTTCATAATTACCGAGGATATTGGATGTTGCTTGCCCATGTATGGCGATAGTACGATAAAAACCCCGACAATTGAGAGTTTGGCAAGGGAAGGCATGGTCATGGCCAACGCGTATTCAACCGCGGGGGTCTGCGCCCCGAGCCGGTCTTCCATTATCACGGGCATGTACCCGATTAGCATTGGCACCCACCACATGCGGGTAAAAGTAAAAGAAGGCGTGTTGCCCGTGGATGAATATTCGGCTGTTGTCCCACCCGAGGTGAAATGTTTCACCGAATACTTGCGGGCTGATGGATATTATTGCACGAACCAGGGTAAGCGGGATTTCCAATTTGAAAAACCCATCTCGGCATTTAACGATTATGGATTGGAAGGTTCCCATTGGCAAAACCGGCCCGCGGGAAGCCCCTTTTTCTGCATTTTCAATATTTTTGATACCCATGAATCCCAAGTATGGATGTGCGAAGACCACGAGTTGCTGGTATCGCCCAAGAAAGTGGTAGTGCCACCTTACTACCCGGATACCCCCACCGTGCGCCATGATATCGCACGGTCTTATTCAAATATTATCGAGATGGACAAAAAAGTTGATAAGATTCTAAGGGCGCTGGAAAAAGATAATTTGCTTGAATCCACCTTCGTGTTTTTTATCAGCGATCATGGGGGGCCTTTGCCTAGGCAAAAAAGGGAAATTCTTGACGTGGGCCTGCACGTGCCTTTTATCGTAAGGTTTCCTGGGGCTAAATACGCGGGCACGAGAAACGATCGATTGGTAAGTTTTGTTGACCTGGCCCCAACCTTCCTTTCCTTGGCCAATATCCCGGTACCAAGGCACCTTCAAGGAAGGGCTTTCCTTGGCGAACAGCAAGCCCCGCCATCAAAATATATTTTCGGGGCGCGCGACCGCATGGATGCCAAATACGACCGGGTAAGGTCCGTGACCGATGGCCGGTACGTCTACGTGCACAATTATTTTCCCGGGAAATCCTGGTACCAGGATATCGAGTACAGGCACCAAATGCCCATGATGCAAGAACTGTTGGAGATGCACCAGCACCAGGAACTGAACAGGGTGCAGGATATATGGTTTCAACCTTCTAAACCCGCTGAACGGCTTTATGATCTAAAAAACGATCCGCATGAGATAAAAGATGTCTCGCGGCACGCGGAGAATAAAGATAAATTATTTGAATTGCGGCATGCCCTGGACAGCTTCCTGAACAAGGTAGGGGATATGGGCGAAATCCCTGAACATGAGATGGTAGAAAAAATGTGGCCAGGCTTTCAACAACCTACAACGGCCAAACCCGAAATTCGTTTTGAAGAAGGGAAGGCCATAATCGAGTGCCCCATCAAAGGGGCTTCCATCGTCTATCAAGTAAAAAAGGATGGCAGTTTGCCTAACGTGAACGAACCCAACGGGTGGAAATTGTATAACGCACCGGTACATGTGGAACCAGGAAGCCACCTGCATGCCCTGGCTATAAAGATTGGCTACAAGCAAAGCCCGTTGCAATCAACAATAATGAACAAACTAGATAAAAACGAACCCAATTAATTTATTTATTAGAAAAACCTATGCTATGAAACAAAAATTACATTTTTCCTTTATTTCGGTATTTGTCCTTTTTGCCGCGGCAAGTACCAGCTTGGCACAAGATGCCAGCATGACTGTTCCGTACTTGACAGCCGATCTCGTCATGGATGGCGATGTAGCTGATTGGCCATTGGAAATTGAATTCGTGAAACTGGAAAATACCATCAATAAAGTGGAAGGATGGGAAGTCCAGGGGGAATCTTTCTCAACGAATGACTTTACAGAAGCCGATTTAAGCGCAAAAATGCTTACCGCCTATGATTCATTATATTTTTATGTTTATATAGAAGTAATGGATGATCAGAAGGTGATTGATGAAAAAGCATGGAAAGCCGACAATGTGGAGATATTTTTTAACCCGGATTTAGGAAATGATCTCCCTTATGATGGTTCTGGTTCGAATTATACCGGTTCTGATGGCCTGACAGATGCTATACAACTTAGGTATTCAAGAGATCCGGAAGACAGGGTGGCCCTTAACTGGATTGTTGAATTCTGGGGAATAGAGAAAGGATATAATACT
>CAZKIR010000422.1:0-3808 GCA_964552835.1 uncultured Bacteroidales bacterium | reverse complement strand
GAAGAATCGCTCCGCCGGGAGGACGAGATCGGCTTCATCGCCCGGTACGGCGGGCATGCAACCCAATATTTCCTTGGCGTACAACAGTCAATCAGGTAATGGCATTTTAGGATGGGGCTGGCATATTTCCGGGATATCATCCATTGACCGGGTTGGGAAAACCATTTACCATGATGGAAAATCCGAGGGCGTTAGTTTTCATAATGATAATTTTACACTGGATGGAAACCGGTTAATAAAAGTTGGCTCCGAGGGGGATGCTTATGTTTTTTATACAGAGAGTGCAACATTTGTAAAAATACTGGGCTACTATAATGATGAAAATTCTATCACCCATTTCGTGGCACATACCAAGGATGGTAAAACCATCTATTACGGCTACCCCGGCAGGGAAAGCGAAAGGGTTTTAAGCAACTGGGGGGCATACATAAAATGGATGGTATACAAGATAGTGGACAATAACGGCAATTATATCACTTACAAGTACCATAACGATGACTCGAAAGGCGAGTTATGGATTGAAAAAATCGAGTACACGGGCAATAATAGCACCGGCCAGTCTCCTTACAATGCCATCGAGTTTTATTACGAGGAAAGGACGGCTGACGAAAACACCCTCTACTCCAAGGATTACACCTGGAAAAAAAATGTATTGTTATATATGGTTAAATCTACATGTGAAGGCAAAGTAGCCAGAAAATACACTTTTACCTATACAAATGACTTTTATACCCATTTGCACGAGATTAAACAATATGATGCAGATGGCAATCGTTTTAATTCCACGATTATGTCGTGGGGCGCAGAAACAAGCAAATATAACAAAATAACAACGAATTATTATGCTCCAAATGATTGGAAACAAGAATTTGCAGGGGATTTTAATGGTGACGGGCAAACTGATTTTGTTGTAATACCAGTAAAAGATAATTATTCTAGTGAAGATACATGTGAACTATATCAAACAAGTAGCAATGGGAGTTCCTTCACGAATCCATGCAATAAAAATCTTTTTGATAATTTTCAGGGGTTACTTGTTGGTGATTTCAAGGGGTATGGATTTGATGGTTTAATTTTAAAGCAATATAAAGATAGTAAAACAAATTTTAACTTGTATTATTATAACGGGTCTTCATTTTCTTACAAGAATAAAAAAACAATAAATGGGGAAACAAAACATGATAAAGTAGGGGATTTTGATGGTGATGGAAGAATGGACATTTTTGCTATGGACGGTGATAATAAAATCCATATCAAATCTTTTTCAAAAGGTGAACTCTTAACGGTAAACAGTGATTGGTCGGGCGTGGATGAAATACACGTGGGTGATTTCACGGGAGACGGGAAAACCGATATCATGAAAATAGAGGAAGATAATTGCAAGATATTTAAATTAATTGATGCGGGGCTTTTATCAGAGATTTATGATGATGGTTATCCCACGAGATGGCATAAAATATATACCGGTGATTTTAACGGGGATGGGAAAACCGATGTGCTTACTTACGTGGAGGACTCGGATAAATGGTATTTGCAATTCTTTAAAGAATCCGGGTTTAGTTGGCCTGCCCTAGAACCAATATCAAGTATTTCAAATAACCCGTATTATTTTAGTGATAATTATATAATCTCGGATCTTAATGGCGATGGCAAATCAGATATCCTGGAGTACTATTATCATGACGGCGAAAATAATATTAATATTTATTATAGTAATGGACAGGGATTTACCAAATCAAATAATATAGATAATAATATAGATTGGGTTTTAGATGAGGATCTGATAGGAGATTTTAACGGCGATGGTAAAAATGAAATATTTATGGTAAGGGCTTCGAATTATGCAAATCTACTTCGCTTTCACCCACACGAGAAAAAACATCTCGTTCACAAGATCACCAATGGCTTTAACCAGCAAACCGAATTCTCTTATAAGCCCTTAACTTCCGGGGGCAGCTTTTATTCCAAAACAGGCAATCCCTCTTTCCCGGTCGCGAATTTTCAAGGGCCAATGTGTGCCGTGTATGCGATGAAAATTCCGGATGGTGTTGGCGGTACAAGCACTACTTATTATAACTACAGGGGGGCAAAGGTACACCGCCAAGGCAAAGGGTTTCTCGGGTTCGAGAAAACCATCGCGTATAACTATCTAACTGGCAAAAGGATTGAAAACACCTACGGGATAAACGAAACATATTATTATCCATACTTGAAAGAAACCTTGTTAAAGACCACCTCGGGCAATCAATTATCCAAGACAACCATCACGCCAGGGGTGAAAGACCTTGATGATAAACGCTTTTTCCCGTACGTGGACAAATCGGAGGTATACGATAACATGACCGCGACCACGACAACCACTAGCCTTGATTATGATGATCACGGGAACCTGAAGAGCAAAACAGTTGATTATGGAAGCGATGGGACAGTGACCACGACCAATACATACGTAAAATATGGTGCCTGGTGTAAATCAAGACTGAAAACTGCCAGCACTTCGAAAACTATTGGAAATGAACCGTCTTACTCCCGTTCAGCTACTTATACATATTATTCAAACGGGAACTTGCACGATGTAATAACAGATGAAGGCACTACCAGCACATTTCAATATGATAATTTTGGAAATGTTACGCGAAAAACGGTTTCCGCCCCTGGTTTATCTTCGCGCTTATATAAAACCGGTTACGATTCCCGTGGCAGGTACCCCACGAGCAAAACCAACCCCCTGGATCAATCCATCACCATGGACAGGGATCCCGTGTACGGGAACGTTACCAGCATAACCGGGATTGACGGGGAAACTACCCGGAAAGTATACGATGCCCTTGGAAAATTAACTTCTACAACGGTACCCGAGGGCCATACCATTACAAACACGGTTGCTTGGGCTGCTTCAAGTGACCCGGGAAACGCGGTATATTATACCCGGACAAGCATCCCGGGCAGGCCAGACAGTAAAGTATACTATGACGTGTCGGGCAGGGCGATCCGAACAGAGACGGATGGTTATAACGGGACGATAACCTTGGATAATCAATACAACCGGAAAGGCCAACTGGAGAAAAAATCCTTGCCTTCCTATGGTAGCCCCTCCAAGTGGATAAGGTATGATTACGACCCAACCTATGGCTACTTGAGCGAGGTAGACAATAACGGGCTTGTTACCACCTACTCATGGAGTGGCAAAACGAAAACCATAACCCCGCCTGATAACCAGGAAATAAAAAAAACCTATGATGCCATGGGAAATTTAGTTTCTGCAGAAGATAATGGCGGGACTATAACGTATACCTATCATAGCTCCGGTAGCCCCTCGAGAATATCAGCCCTGGGCTCTACCATCAGGATGGAATACGATGATTATGGCTACCAGGAAAAATTGATAGACCCGGATGCCGGGACAATCCATTATGATTACAACGCGTTTGGCCAACTATCCTCCCAAACCGATGCCAATACGAACGAGTTTGTAATGGAATATGATAAACTGGGCCGCTTAACGAAAAAAACATGCAACGATGGCACGGTAACCAATTATAATTATATTTCATCGGGCGATGGCATTGGCAATCTCGGTTCGGTAATTAAATCAAATAATGTATCTTTGTATTATGCTTACACGAAGGAGGGAAGGTTGAAAACAAAAACTGAAATAGTGGATGGCAAGTCGTTTATTGTTGATTACGGGTATGATAGTTATGGCAACAATACCTTAATTGATCACGGGGATTTCTCTATCAAGAAAACTTATGATTCCGATGATGGCTTTTTAACATCTATAAAAAGGGGCGATAACAACAATGCC
>CAZKIR010000421.1:0-3810 GCA_964552835.1 uncultured Bacteroidales bacterium | reverse complement strand
TTCATTGTGCGTGTACGCGAAGATTAATACCCTGGGCTTTATTGAAACCCCTTACCGAAAAGTTGAAGAAGGCAAAGTTAGCATGAAAGGTGAAGGGGTAGTTTTCTTAAGTGCCGAAGAAGAAGAATCTAAAACAATTGCTCAGGCAAATGCTCCCTTGGACGAAGAAGGAAACTTTATTAACAAGAAGGTTAAAGCCCGGTACGAGGGTGATTTTCCACTGGCAGGTGCAGAAGAAATTACCTTGATGGACGTGGGGCCAAACCAAATTGCATCTATCGCGGCCTCCCTAATTCCATTCTTGGAGCACGATGACGCGAACCGTGCCCTGATGGGCTCCAACATGATGCGGCAGGCAGTGCCTTTAGTCAACCCAGAATCTCCTATCGTGGGAACCGGTTTGGAAAAAACCATGATCCGCGATTCACGTATTTTGATCACAGCTGAAAATGACGGCGTTATCGAGTACGTTGACGCGAATGAAATTGTTATCCGCTATATCCGCTCCGAAGAAGAAAAATTCGCAAGTTTTGATTCTGAAGTGAAAAAATATAACATACCGAAATTTATTAAAACCAACCAGGATACTTCCGTGAACTTGAGGCCCGTGGTCAGCAAGGGACAGAAAGTAACTAAAGGTGAAATTTTGACCGAGGGGTATGCCACGCAACAAGGTGAACTTGCCCTTGGCCGGAATTTAAAGGTGGCTTTTATGCCTTGGAAAGGATATAATTTCGAGGATGCTATCGTGATTTCTGAACGCGTTGTCCGACAGGATCTTTTCACTTCCATTCATATTGATGAGCACGTGATGGATGTTCGCGACACGAAAAGGGGCTTGGAAGAATTAACAGCTGATATACCTAACGTGAGTGAGGAAGCTACCAAGGATCTTGATGAAAACGGGATCATTCGGATTGGTGCCCACGTTAAACCTGGTGATATCCTTATCGGCAAGATTACCCCGAAAGGTGAATCAGACCCTTCACCCGAGGAGAAATTACTGCGTGCCATTTTTGGCGATAAAGCCGGTGACGTGAAAGATGCCTCTCTTAAAGCATCCCCGTCATTAAACGGTGTGGTAATTGACAAAAAGTTATTTTCGCGAACCATTAAAGATAAAAATCAACGAGGTTCGGAAAAACCAATCATCGAGAAGCTTGATGAAGAGTTTAACCGGGAAATTCATGAGTTGACCAATAAGCTAATTGATAAATTGTTTATACTCGTGAATGGAAAGACTTCGCAAGGTGTGAAAGATTACCTGAACGTGGACGTGATTTCCAAGGGAACAAAATTCACTCAAAAGCTATTGCAAGGGATTGATTACCAGGCAGTAAATCCTAGCAAATGGACTACGGACAAGAAGAAAAACGAGTTGATAGCGCGTATTATCCATAATTATCGGAATAAGTATAAAAGTATTGATGCGATTTTCAAGCGCAAGAAATATAATTTGACGATAGGGGATGAACTCCCGACGGGTATCGTGCAAATGGCCAAGGTATATATCGCGAAAAAGCGGAAAATTACCGTGGGCGATAAAATGGCAGGCCGGCATGGTAACAAAGGGATTGTTTCCAAGATAGTACGACAAGAAGATATGCCTTTCCTGGAAGACGGGACCCCTGTTGATATCGTGTTGAACCCGCTGGGCGTTCCATCTAGGATGAACCTTGGTCAAATTTATGAAACCGTTTTAGGGTGGGCAGGTGAACAACTTGGCGTGAAATTTGCAACGCCCATTTTTGACGGTGCCTCCTTGGAGGACATTTGCAAGTATACAGACAAGGCTGGTTTGCCAAGATATGGAAAGACTTACTTGTTTGATGGCAGTACGGGCGAAAGGTTTGACCAACCGGCTACCGTGGGGGTTATTTATATGTTGAAACTTGGGCACATGGTCGAGGATAAAATGCATGCCCGCTCTATTGGTCCTTATTCCTTAATTACACAGCAGCCCCTGGGTGGTAAAGCACAATTTGGGGGGCAAAGGTTTGGTGAAATGGAGGTATGGGCACTCGAAGCTTTTGGGGCATCTCATATCCTGCAAGAAATACTTACTATCAAGTCAGACGATGTGGTGGGACGTGCCAAAGCATACGAATCTATCGTGAAAGGGGAAAACCTTCCCACGCCATCAATACCCGAGTCCCTGAACGTTTTAATTCATGAGCTACGGGGATTAGGCCTTAGTATCAACATGGAGTAGTTCTCCTTTTTTTCATGGCGTGTCCATGAGCGCAGGTCATAGTGTTAACGTTACAAATATATGCTTTTATGCCATATAAAAGAGAAAATAAAATAAAAGGTGGTTTTAAACAAGTAGCCATTGGCTTGTCTTCTCCCGAGGAAATTTTAGAACGTTCCAGCGGTGAAGTGTTAAAACCTGAAACCATTAACTACAGGACGTATAAACCTGAAAGGGATGGATTGTTTTGCGAGAGAATTTTTGGCCCTATCAAGGATTATGAATGCCACTGCGGCAAATACAAGAGGATCCGCTACAAGGGGATTGTTTGTGATAGGTGTGGTGTTGAAGTAACCGAGAAAAAAGTCCGGCGGGAACGCATGGGACATATTTCTCTCGTGGTTCCAGTGGCGCATATATGGTTTTTTAAAACCTTGCCAAATAAGATTGGTTATTTGTTGGGCTTGCCTACCAAGAAACTTGAATCAATTATTTATTACGAGCGGTATGTCGTGATTAACCCCGGGGTTAAAACGGCAGATGGTATCAAGTACCTTGATTTTCTTACCGAGGAAGAATACCTTGATATCACGGAAACCCTTCCCAAGGAAAACCAATACCTGGAAGACAATGATCCAGATAAATTTATCGCCGGCATGGGGGCAGAAGCCCTTTATCAATTACTTGGCCGGATTGAACTTGATGAATTATCTTATGATTTACGCCATAAAGCAAATACCGAAACATCTCAGCAAAGAAAAAACGAGGCCTTGAAAAGGTTACAAGTTGTTGAGGCTTTTCGTGCGTCAAAAGGCATAAATAAACCCGAGTGGATGATCGTTAAGGTTGTCCCGGTTATTCCCCCCGAGTTACGGCCACTCGTGCCACTTGACGGGGGGCGGTTTGCTACTTCCGACTTGAATGACCTTTATCGAAGGGTCATTATACGGAACAACCGGTTAAAAAGGTTAATCGAGATTAAAGCACCAGAAGTAATTTTACGGAACGAGAAAAGGATGCTTCAAGAAGCCGTGGATAGCTTGTTTGATAATTCCCGTAAGTCGAATGCCGTGAAAACTGATGCCAACAGACCGCTTAAGTCATTGAGCGATAGCTTGAAAGGAAAACAAGGCCGTTTTCGCCAAAACTTGCTCGGGAAACGTGTTGACTATTCTGCCCGGTCTGTTATCGTGGTTGGGCCTGAATTGAAATTAAGTGAATGTGGTTTGCCTAAAGATATGGCAGCCGAGCTATATAAACCTTTCATCATTCGAAAATTGATCGAGAGGGGTATCGTGAAAACCGTGAAATCTGCCAAAAAAATTGTTGACAGGAAAGACCCGGTTGTTTGGGATATCCTCGAGAACGTGTTGAAAGGGCACCCGGTGATGTTAAACCGTGCGCCAACATTGCACCGCCTTGGCATACAGGCTTTTCAGCCAAAACTGATCGAGGGGAAAGCTATTCAGTTACATCCCTTGGCTTGTACTGCTTTTAACGCTGACTTTGACGGTGACCAGATGGCTGTTCACGTACCACTTGGCAATGCCGCTATCCTTGAGGCCCAATTGCTTATGCTTGGCTCACATAATATTTTGAACCCGGCCAACGGGGCACCT
>CAZKIR010000420.1:0-3825 GCA_964552835.1 uncultured Bacteroidales bacterium | reverse complement strand
TCCATAAGGTGTGCGGAGGAATGCCAAAAAGCATGCTTGCCCCCCTCGTCATCAAATTTAAAAAGTTTGATGTTCGCGTCCTGATGGATAGGGCGGACGGCATCCCAAACTTCACCGTTTAGCTCTACCGAAACAACTTCCCTGGCAAGCGAAGGGCTAATGTCCTGGGCCACTTCAAGGCCGGTAACCCCATCGGGAAATTCTTTTACCTTTTTATCCGGAAACGTGATCTTTAGCATGAAAAATAAAATATTCTGTTAATGACTTGTTTTCCTATTGAAATGCAAAGATATAAAATAAAAAAAGTCTCCCGCTTCGGCAATGGAGACTTTTTGAACAATCTTACATATACTTTTAGAAGCGCCTTTCTTTAATCCTGGCTTTTTTACCGGTCCTTGCACGCAAGTAAAAAATCCTGGCCCTTCGTACACGCCCGTGCTTGTTTATTTCAATTTTTTCAATGAAAGGCGAGTTTAATGGAAAGATTCTTTCCACACCCACGTTCCCGGACATTTTCCGCACGGTGAAGGTCTCGTTAATCTTGTGCCCTTTTCTTTGTAACACAACGCCCCTGAAAGGCTGTACACGCTCCTTGTTGCCTTCACGAATGGTATAATGTACGGTTATGGTGTCCCCGCTCTTAAAATTAGGGAATTCTTTTTTCGTTGCACTCTCTTTTTCAACGACTTTCATTAAATCCATCTTGTTCTAAGATTTTAGTATTTTTAATAAATTGGCTGCAAAGGTATAAATTATTTTCAATTTACAGGCATTCAACGTCAAAAATTCAACCTGCTTATCTCATTTTGAAAAAGTCGCCCGTGTCTTCAAGAATCTCGCGATACCAGAATTCCGGGTATGGCGGGTGAGTAACCTCACCTTCCGGGGTTTTTGGGTTTCCGTCAAGGTACTTGTACAGCAGTTCGCCGGCCAGTTTTCTCCATCTTTCTACCACATCGGCAGCCTGGTTGGCCGAGTAATCGGTAAGGAATTGCCCGGCATAAACCGGGTTATCGTCGTACAAAACCTTGGCTGCTGCATCGATAGCAGGTTGGTATATAATAAACTTGTTCTCGTATTCTTGCTGCACGGCCCGCACGTCAACGATCATGTCCTTGTACCGGCTGTAAGTATAATTACTCACGAAATTAAAGGTCCAAAAAGCGGATTCCCAGGTAAACTCGTCGAACGAGCCCGTGCCCACGGCAAAACTGTGTGGCACCTCGTTAATGCCGCAATACATGGGCACGTAACAGGTGCTGTAGGTATCATCCACGCCAAACCACAATATCCCGCCCACGGGGTCGGGCAAGTGTGCCCGGGATTGTGACACGAAAGAAAAGCCGGTTTGTTGGGTTGAAATAGCGCGCTCATTAAAATAGCTGGTATCCTTGTACTCCCATACCAGCGGACGCCAGCGATAGGGGCATTTATAGGGCCCGGCGCCGATATCTTTCGTCATGTCCATTGGCGTTCCTTCGAAATGATCGCGCATCAACTCTTGTACATCATGCAAGCTCAATTCTTTATCGGGCTTTATCCAAAGGGGCATACGCAGGCTTTTTTCCAAGCCCATGGCATATTTCCTGTATTTTTCCATGCCATCGGTTACCCGCCTGAAGACGCTCCATACCCTGGCCCCGCAAAACCGTTGGGCACCAAAATCAAGGGGCGCGTAGGCATCCGCGAAACTGAAATCCTTGTCCCTGCCTTCAAAATACCCTTGTTCACGGGCAAAATCAATGACATCAAATGAATACACCGTGTTTTCATCTTTCAAGGGAAAAGTGGTGATCCGGGCCTGGTTGGCATGGGCCGATATCATGCCATCGGGGATTTTACGTGCTACCCAAACCGCACCGGTATTGCCTGGTCCTTTGCCAATCATTTCCATGATCCAAACTTCCCAGGGATCGGCTATCGAGAACGACTCGCCCGTGCTGTAATAGCCGTATTCGCTTACCAGTTCGTCCATGATGCGTATGGCTTCCCGGGCGGTTTTAGCCCGTTGCAAGGTAATATATATCAAACTGCCGTAATCGATTATACCGGTAGAATCTTTTAGCTCTTTACGGCCGGTAAAAGTGGTTTCGCCAATAACCAACTGGTGTTCGTTCATGTTGCCCACTACCTTGTAAGTATGGGGCACTTGTTTAATTTTACCCAGGTAATCGCCCGTGTCCCACTCGTATACTTCCAGGGAATCGTCCGGGCCATGGTCTTTGGCCGGCCAAAAATACAACTCGCCATACAATACGTGGGCATCCGCGGCGTAGGTCACCATCGAAGCTTTTTCTTTTGATGCGCCCGGTGTAACTAAAATATTTGTGCATGGCTTAGCCGAGGCCATAACCAAGAACAATGCCATTACTATCAAACTTAATCTTCTCATGTTCTTCATTCTATATAATTTTTATTTAATTTGCCGATGTAGTATTACCCCGTGAAAAATAAAGGGACTATGTTTTGCTTGTAAAAATACAAAAAAACAATGGAAGTTGAAATGCAGGCTTGTAGAGGCAAATCCACAATCAAACCTCCTGGGGCAGCGCTAGGCCCGTGGATACTTTTTCATCCACCTTGCCCGTGGCATTAGAAAAACCTGCCCCCGTTGGAATACCGAGGTTCGCGAACAATTCTTAATTTTCTTATAAACAGCATGGCACAAAGCTTGTTTTGAGAAACAAGTAACCAAAATTTCAATATTATGCCTGAATTACCAGATGTCGAAATTTTTCGCCAATACGCTGAAAAAACCTCTATGAACCAGAAAATACAAGGTATTGAAGTAATAGAGAAAAAGGTGCTTGAAAAACCTTCAAACCATTTCATGGAAACATTAAAGGGCATGCCTTTTCATGATACCCGGCGGATAGGAAAGCACTTGTTAATACATTTTAACGGGGAATGGTTGGCTTTTCATTTTGGGATGACGGGTTTTTTTCAATCCGTGGAGACGGATGATGATTTGCCCAGGCATGCACGTTTCGTGATTCATTTTGATCAACATAAGCTATGTTTCATTAACTCGAGAAAACTGGGCCGGGTAGATTTGACAAGCGATATCGATCAATACATGAACGAAAAAGACATCGGCCCAGATGTGCTTGAAGTTTCTGCAGGGGATTTCGCGGAAGGAATGCAAGAAAAACGCGGCAAGATAAAATCTGCCTTGATGGATCAAGGCCTTTTTTCGGGCATTGGCAACATTTACTCGGATGAAATCCTGTTTCAAGCCCGCGTGCACCCGGGAAAAAATATAAAAAAATTATCAAAAGAAGATTTCCGGCGCATTCATGATAAAACCCGGGAAGTAATGGAATCCGCCATAAAAGCAGGGGCAAAACCCGAGCACTTTCCCTCCCATTTTTTTATCCCACACCGTGAAGAAGGTGGAAAATGCCCCAATTGCAAGGGAAAAGTAGAAAAGATGAAAATTTCCGGACATGGCTGTTATGTTTGCCCAGCTTGCCAGAAATTGTAAAGTGATCGAAAACCTAAAAAAAAAGCTGGAGACCAGAGACCGGAAACGGATATCCAAAGGACTTAAGGCAAGAGCGTGGGGCGAGGAATAAAAAGCATGGAACAGGAAGTAGATAGCATGGTACAAGAGGTATAAAAAATTGGCGATAGCGAGGGATTGAGTTGTTTGGCATGTTTGGTGCCCATGTGTTTTTGAAAAGTAAAACCTGCTAAACAGCGTGCAAAATAATCATCCTGTAAAATTAAATTTAAACTATTTTTTTTACCTTTACACGAAGAATTAAACAAAACCTATACTAATTAACCGAACATGAAAAAAATCATTATACTTCCCCTTCTTAT
>CAZKIR010000419.1:0-3826 GCA_964552835.1 uncultured Bacteroidales bacterium | reverse complement strand
CGATTGTCCCCGCAGCAAATTCAAATGATCAAGCTGCTGGAGATACCTACAATTAACCTGGAACAACGTATAAAAAACGAGCTGGAAAATAACCCGATACTGGAAGAAGGCAAATCTTAAGAAGAAAAGCTGGAAGAGAACGCGGAGGTCGAATCTAAAGAAAATACGGAAGATGAATTTAGTTTCGAGGATTATTATGAAGAAGATGAATACGTGCCCGCTTACAAGCTCTCCGCCCAGAATTATTCAAAAGACGATAGACGCCCGGATATCCCCTTTTCTTCCAGTTCCACGTTTCATGATTTTTTAGAAGAACAGCTTGGGCTTAGGTCATTGTCCGAGCGGGAACATGAACTGGGTTTATACATTATTGGTAATATTGACGATGATGGCTACCTGCGAAGGGATTTATTATCCATCGCTGATGATTTGGCTTTTACCCAAAACGTGTCAGCCTCGGAAGAAGAACTGGAAGAAATTCTTAAAGTGATCCATGATTTTGACCCCCCCGGGGTGGGAGCAAGGGGCTTACAAGAATGTTTGCTCTTGCAACTTGAACGCAGGGAACATGAAACCCTGGAAACCCGCCTGGCAAAAAAAATCCTGAAAGAGTTTTTCGGGGAATTTACCAAGAAACATTACGAGAGGATAAAAGATAAGCTGGATATCGATGATGAGGAACTTAAGAAAACCATCAACGAGATATTGAAATTAAACCCCAAACCAGGGGTTTCTTTTGGGGAGCCCGAGACCAAAAGCATGCACCAGGTAGTTCCCGATTTTATCCTGGAAAGCAAGGACGGGGATTTACAATTAAGCCTCAATTCAAGAAATGTCCCTGATCTTCGCCTTAGCCGTACCTATTCTAAAATGATGCAGGCTTTTAATAATCAAAAGAAAAAGCCTAGCCGGGAACAGCGGGACACCATGCAGTTCATGAAACAAAAATTTGACTCGGCCAAGTGGTTCATTGATGCCGTGAAGCAGCGGCAAACCACTATGATGCTTACCATGAACGCCATCCTGGAATACCAGTACGAGTATTTTCAAGAAGGGGACGAGTCGAAGCTTAGGCCCATGATATTGAAAGATATTGCCGAGATGACCGGCTTGGACATTTCTACCATTAGCCGGGTGGTCAATAGCAAGTATATCCAAACCCATTTCGGGATTTTCCCCCTGAAATATTTCTTTTCAGAGGGTATGCAAAGCGATACAGGCGAAGAAGTTTCAACCCGCGAAATCAAGAATATTCTGGCCGGGTGCATCAATAACGAGGACAAGAAAAAACCCCTTACCGACGAGAAACTGGCTACAATACTTAAGGAAAAAGGATATCCCATTGCCCGAAGGACCGTGGCAAAATACCGCGAACAATTAAATTTGCCCGTGGCACGCTTGCGCAAAGAACTATAAAACATTATCCATGCAAAAAAAATTGGCTGTTTTCTTTTCTGCCCTGTTTCACCCCCTGTTCATGCCCAGTATTTGCCTTTTGATTATTTTTAATTCTGGTACCTACTTGGCTTACATGCCCTACGAGCTGAAAAGGCTTATTTTTATCCTGGTGCTGGTGTTGACCCTTGTTTTGCCATTGGCCATCTTGCCTTTGCTAAAATTGCAACGCCTTATCGGTGATTATTCCATGTCAAGCAGAAAAGAACGCCTTTTGCCCCTCTTGTTTACTTTTCTTTTTTACGGGTTCGGGTATTTTCTTATTCAACGGGTAAGCGTTGTGCCCCGCTTTATACAATTGACTGTATTGGCCACTGTCGTACTGGTACTGCTTAGCCTGTTGGTCAGCCTTAAATGGAAAATCAGTTTGCATATGCTGGGAGTAGGTGGGCTAACAGGTATAGTACTGGCCTTGGTGCCCATGCAAGTGATCCATGCCCCTTACTTCCTTAGCTTGGTGTTCTTTATGGCAGGCATTACCGGCACTTCGCGTTTGATTTTAAAAGCCCACGTGCCCGCCCAAGTATACGCCGGTTATTTACTGGGCACTATTACCATGTTTGGGATATTGGTTTATTTTTGATGGTATTGGGAATAGAAACATGTGAATTTAGTTTTGCCTTGTTCATAGCTTTGTTTTGAATGGATTAACAGGCAGTTAAGTTCTTTTTATCGATATCAAAAAAATATTGTTCATTAAACCATCTCTTTTTATTTTACTAAGTTTGCAAACTTAAAGAAGAAACCTATGGCCACTTTTTTATTTGATGAATTGGTTTTCGGGCCGGTGTTGAGCCGTCGCTTGGGGTTATCACTAGGAATAAACTTATTGCCCGTTGACAAGAAAGTGTGCAATTATGATTGCGTGTATTGTGAATGCGGGCTAAGCAAGGCTGAACCCTTGAAAACCGAGTTGCCTGGCGAGGCAGAAGTGCTAAAAGCATTGGAAAAGAAACTAGCCGATATGAAATCGCTCGGGGAAAAGCCCGATGCTATTACCTTCGCGGGAAACGGGGAACCTACCTTGCACCCGGCGTTTAAACCGATCATGGAGAAGGTTTCCAAGTTGCGGGATCAATATTTCCCGGATGCCCAAACCGTGGTGTTGACCAATGCCACCACCATTCATAAGAATACCGTGCACGTGGCCTTGCAACTGGCCGATAAAAATATGCTTAAGCTCGATACCGCGATTAACACCACTTTTCATAAATTAAACCGTCCTTTGAACAAAAATTTTCACGTGCGGGATATAATCGATCGCCTGAAAAAATTCCCGGGAACGGTAATTATTCAAGCCCTCTTTGTTCAAGGGAAGATAAATGGTGAAATTATAGATAATACAACCCCCCTGGAAGTAGAAAAATGGTTACAAGCCCTTGACGTGATAAAACCCGCGGAGGTCATGATTTATTCCATCGAACGGGATACCCCCTTTGAAGGGCTGCAAAAGGTACCGGTAGAAAAATTAGATGATATCGCCAATAAAGTCCGTGAACATGGCTATCCCTGCCATGTTTCAAAATAAGGTTTTTCTTTTCTCGCTAAGGCGCTAAGCCTGCCTCGCCTTCAGGCGGGACGCCAAGGGGGGCAATGCTTCTGGATAGTAGCAAGTACTTTTCCTTCGCGCCCTGCCTAGCCAGTCAGGTAGGCTTAGCGTGCGTTTTTCCTTGGGGACACTAAACCAAAACTTTTACCTCGGTTTCGGGTTCCAGCAAATCATACCCGAGATCAATCCCGGTAATAAGGTTCAACCCCGGTTTCATGCCTTCCCGGAGGCTGCCATACTCTTCTTCTATTCCCAAGGCTTTTGCACCGTTCAAGGTAGCCCAACGGATAATTTCGTGTAGCGGGATAGTAGGGTATAGGCCATGAATGGTTTTTATTTCTTCCAGCATTGAATTTAATGGGTTTGATACTGGACTGTCGGTGCCCAGGGCAATATTCCGGCTATTCTTGTAAAAAAAATTAATATTCGGGATTTTGCCTTCGATATGTAAATTAGAATTCGGGCAAAAGGCCCAGTAGAGGTTTTTCAATTGTTGGTTTGTTTCCAAAAAATCTACCTCTTCAGTATAAAGATTATGGACGAGCAATACCCTTGATGCCGTTTGCAAGTATGGCAATACCGATTTCAAGGAGGATTTTCCGGTTGGGTCAAAATCTTTCATGGAAAATCCCCATTTGACAAACAAATCAAATAATTTTCCTTTTTTTTGCCTGAACAGCTCGTCTTCTTCCATTGATTCCTGGTTGTGCATGCTGATGATGTTAAACCGGCTTTCGGAATAGGCCATGATAAGCTCGAACAACCGGGCAGATACCGAGTAAGGGGCGTGAGGGGTGAGCGAAATCCTGTTTAAAAAATGTT
>CAZKIR010000418.1:2228-3831 GCA_964552835.1 uncultured Bacteroidales bacterium | reverse complement strand
TTTTAATGTTGTTTCACAAATGCAAGATAGGCTTAAGGCCAACCCGGTACCCTTGCAAATTCCTATCGGGGCCGAAGAATCTTTTCGTGGTGTTATCGACTTGATCGAGAATAAGGCCATCGTGTGGCACGACGATAGCACCCTTGGCACCAATTACCGCATGGAAGAAATTCCAGAGGAATTTAAAGATGAAGCTGAAGAATGGCGCGGTAAATTGATTGAATCTGTGGCCGAGCACGACGACGAGCTCCTGGAAAAATATTTTGAAGACCCCGAATCCATTACCCCGGGGCAAATGCTAAAGGTGATCCGTGAAGCAACCATTGGAATGACAATCGTTCCGGTTCTTTGCGGTTCTGCATTTAAAAACAAAGGCGTACAACGGCTCCTCGACGCGATCGTGGGTTTCTTGCCCAGCCCGCTTGAAGTCCGTTCAATCAAGGGCATCGACCCGAATACGGAGAAAGAAATAGAAAGAAGACCTGAGGCAGCCGAACCTTTTTCTGCCCTGGCGTTTAAAATTGCTACTGACCCTTACGTGGGGAGGTTGGCGTTTATAAGGGTTTATTCCGGCGAACTAAAAGCAGGCGATCAAGTACTTAACATGCGTACCGGAAAAAAAGAACGTATTTCCCGCCTTTATCAAATGCACTCTAATAAACAAAACGCCATCGAATCCCTTAGCGCCGGTGATATTGGGGCTGCTGTTGGTTTCAAAAATTTGAAAACCGGCGATACACTTTGCGACGATAAGAAATCCATAATACTGGAATCCATGACTTTCCCTGAACCTGTTATAGGGATTGCCGTGGAGCCCAAGACCCAAAAAGACCTTGACAAACTGAGCAACGGCTTGGCTAAATTGTCCGAAGAAGACCCGACCTTTACCGTTAGGAGCGATGAAGATTCCGGACAAACCATTATCCGCGGAATGGGAGAACTGCACCTGGACATTATCCTGGACAGGCTGAAAAGGGAATTCAAGGTGGAATGTAACCAGGGTGCCCCACAGGTATCTTATAAAGAAGCCATCAAAAGCAGGGTAGAACATCGTGAAGTGTTCAAGAAACAAACAGGTGGGCGCGGTAAATTTGCCGATATTCAATTACGTGTTGGGCCGGTAGAGGAAGAAGATAAAACAGGTTTGGTGTTTATTAACTCCATCAAGGGGGGGAATGTACCGAAAGAATATATACCCGCCGTAGAACAAGGCTTTAAAGAAGCAATGCAAAACGGGGTTTTGGCAGGCTTCCCGATGGACAACCTGCAAGTCGAACTTTTTGATGGGTCTTTCCATCCCGTGGACTCGGATGCGCTATCATTCGAAATTGCTGCAAAACAAGCTTTTAAACAAGCATGCCGGAAAGCGAAAAAAGTGTTGCTCGAACCCATCATGAAACTAGAAGTTGTGACCCCGGAAGAATACATGGGCGATATAATTTCTGACTTGAACAAACGGAGGGGCAAGGTAGAAGCCATGGAAGAAAAAAGCGGGGGAAGGGTAATTCGTGCCAAAGTTCCGCTTTCCGAACAATTTGGTTACGTCACAACCCTTCGGACCATCACTTCGGGCAGGGCTACATCTAGCATGGAGTTTAGCCAT
>CAZKIR010000418.1:0-2218 GCA_964552835.1 uncultured Bacteroidales bacterium | reverse complement strand
TACCAGGAAGTGCCCGATGACCTGGCGAAAGAAATAGTGGAGAAATCACAAGGAAAAATAGAATTCGTTTAATTGAATCATTACAACTAATGAGCCAAAAAATTAGAATAAAATTGAAATCTTACGATCATAACCTGGTTGATAAATCAGCCGAGAAGATCGTGAAAACAGTTAAATCAACAGGTGCCGTGGTAAGTGGCCCGATTCCCCTGCCAACGCACAAGAGAGTTTTTACTGTCCTGCGTTCGACTTTTGTAAATAAGAAATCACGTGAACAATTCCAACTTTGTTCATTCAAACGCTTGATGGATATTTACAGTACTACCCCTAAAACCATTGATGCGCTCATGAAACTAGAGTTGCCCAGTGGTGTTGAGGTAGAAATTAAAGTATAATATTTACATAAATTTATAATAAAATGCCTGGAATAATTGGGAAAAAGATTGGAATGACATCGGTCTACGATGAGACAGGTAAAAATCTGCCTTGCACGGTTGTTGAAGCCGGCCCATGCGTGGTAACCCAAGTCAAGACCAAAGAAGTCGATGGGTATGATGCAGTGCAACTCGCCTATGAAGAAAGGACAGAGAAAAGCAGTAACAAACCTATGCTTGGTCATTTCAAGAAGTCCAAAACCACACCTAAGAAAAAGATTGTTGAATTTAAAAACTTCGAACCGGGAAAATACAATCTTGGTGACGAGATAAAGGTAGATGTCTTGCAAGAAAGAATCTGGCTCGACGTTGCAGGGATTACCAAGGGAAAAGGTTTCCAAGGGGTTGTTAAACGGCATGGTTTTCATGGCGTTAATGATGCCACGCACGGTCAGCACAACCGGATGCGCGCCCCCGGGTCTTTAGGGGCTTCTTCAGACCCTTCAAAAGTTTTTAAAGGAATCCGGATGGCTGGACGGGATGGAAACAACAAGGTTAAAGTACTTAACCTTAAAGTAATAAAAGTTATACCGGAACAAAATTTGATTTTGTTAAAGGGTTCCGTACCAGGAGCTAAAGGTTCATATTTAATTATTGAAGACTAATGGAACTAGCAGTATACAATTCGAAAGGCGAAGATACCGGTAAAAAGGTAAATTTAAATGATAGCATTTTTGGGGTTGAACCCAATGACCATGCCATTTACCTGGATGTAAAAAGATACTTGGCCCATCAACGCCAAGGAACACACAAGACAAAAGAAAGGGCTGAAATTACTGGTAGCACGAAGAAGATAAAAAGGCAAAAAGGAACGGGCACGGCCCGTGCAGGAAGCCGGAAATCCCCTCTTTTTAAGGGTGGTGGGCGTACGTTTGGCCCGCGGGTGAGGGATTACTCCATAAAATTGAACAAGAAAGTAAAACAGCTTGCCAAAAAATCTGCCTTGAGCTATAAGGCGAAAGACAATGGTATCGTGGTAGTTGAGGATTTTACCCTGGAGGCCCCCAAGACACGGGAGCTGGTTGAAATTTTAACAAATTTGAAAAGTTCAGAGAAAAAGTCCCTTTTAGTTTTAAATGAACAAAATAAAAATATATATTTGTCCTCTCGAAATTTACACGGGATTAAGGTTTTAACCGCCTCACAAATAAATACTTATGATGTCATGCGAGCATCAAAAATTGTTTTTTTCGAGAGTACGATCGAGGTTTTGGATAAAACATTTAGCAATTAGTAAAGCATAATGATAATGGAAGTATTAATTAAACCAATCGTAACGGAAAAAATGACCGGGCAGGCCGAAAACCTTAACCGGTATGGTTTTATGGTCAATAAAGATGCCAACAAGATTCAAATTCGCAAGGCGGTGGAAGATATGTACAGCGTTACGGTAGATTCAGTGAATACCTCGCGTTATGCTGGTAAACACAAGAGCAGGTACACCAAATCAGGAGTCATAAGGGGCCGTTCCAGTTCTTATAAAAAAGCAATTGTTACATTAGTTGAAGGCGATTCGATCGATTTCTTCAGTAATATATAAAATATTATGGCAGTAAGAAAATTAAAACCGATAACACCAGGACAACGGCACAAGATTATAGGTGCGTTCGACACGATTACAAGCGATCAACCAGAAAAATCATTGCTGCGCCCGGCCAAAAAAAGTGGCGGGCGGAACAACAAAGGCCGTATGACTGTTCGTTACCTCGGTGGTGGGCATAAACAAAAGTACAGGGTAATCGATTTCAAAAGAGATAAAGAAGGTATGCCGGCGAAGGTCAAAA
>CAZKIR010000417.1:0-3837 GCA_964552835.1 uncultured Bacteroidales bacterium | reverse complement strand
TGGACCGCTCGGGCATGGAATCGATCAAGATGGAAAAAACCAACGGGAAAATATTGGCAAATCCCAAACCGGTGACAAAAATAGCGATAACGGCCACGGTTTGGTTGGGCACGAAAAGGGCCATCAAGCTAATGATTGAAATGATAGTGGTAATGATGAAGAATTTTTTCGCGTTAAGCCAGTTGAGAATTACCGCGCCCAGGAATCGGCCTACCATCAAGGACACGAAAAAGAACCCGATGCCCAGGGTAGCCATGGAAGAAAGGTCAAAACCAAACCGGTTGTTCAAGTAAGTGGCTATACCAGAATTCATGCTTACTTCAGCACCGACATAAAGAAAGATGGCCATGAACATGAGCAACACGTATTTATTTTTAAGCAACGTGAAGCAGCTCTTGAATGTGGCCTTTTCCTCTTTTTCGCTGGCGGATTCATTGATCTTCAATGTACTAACAGATAACACCGTGATGAAAATTAAAATACTGTACACGGGGAACAAGACTTTCCAGCCCATATCAAACCATGTTAAGGCGACAACGGGCAGGACAGGCCCTGATAACGAGCCAATGGCTTTCACGAACTGGCCCAGGGAGAGATTTCGGGCATACCGGCCAGGCGCTGACACGTCGCGCATGATCGGGTTACCGGCTACTTGCATCACGGTATTGCCTGCCCCGAGCAGAAAGATTGACAAGAGCAACAAGCCATACGAATTGAGCCCGAACAAAGGAATAACCATGCCAATCAAGGCAATGGCCATGGCAATTAATAAAATATTCTTCTTGCCAATTTTATCCTGGAGGATACCCGTTGGCACGGACAATATCCCGAACATGATAAAACCCATCATGGGTATTAATTGCGCCATGGCATTTGACAATTGAAATTCGTCCTTGGCAAAGCCTACCAGGGTGCCAACCACGTCGCCAAATCCCATAACAAGGAATACCAGAAGGATAGGCATTACTTTTATACTAATAATTGAAGGTTGTTTCTGTTCCATGATCTTAATTTTTTAGTTAATGGCCCAAAAATAAAATAATTAAATAAAAACAATCACCATCAGGCCATATTAAAATTTTACCACGAAACAATCAGGGTAATATTTCTTAAGTTTTTTTCCAACCTGACCGGCGCTGTCGCGTGTTTTAAATTCACCGGCAATCACCTTGTAGCGGTTTTCTTTTCCCCGGGTGTAATAGTAAATATAAATTGGCAAAGAGACATGTTCTTGGAGTTGATCGGCAAAGCTCAACAAATTTCCCATGTCCGTGAAATAACCGGTTTGGATTCCATAACCGCTGGGCTCCGATTTACTCGAGGAAACCATAAAATAGCCGGGAGAGTGGTTTGGAAAAATGTTTTGAGGTTTTTTTGTTGCCGGAACTTTATCAACGCGAGCTTTTTCGGGTTTTTCGGGTATTTCTAGTTTCTTGCCATGTTGCACTTCTTCAATTTTCACCTTCACGACCCCGGCTTCGAGCATGTCGAGTTGTTCAGCGGCGGCCCTTGACAAATCAATAATCCTGCCCTTGATAAAGGGCCCCCGATCGTTCACCCGTACGATAACTTCTTTATCATTGGCCAGGTTAGTAACCTTAACGAACGTTCCAAAAGGCAAGGTAGGATGGGCGGCCGTCATTTTGCCCGGATCATACCTTTCCCCGTTTGCAGTAACACGGCCGTTAAATTTCCGGGCATAATATGATGCCAACCCGGTTTCATAATATTGTGACCAGGAAGGTGTTTGGCAAAACCAAAAGACAAAGAAAAAAAGAAAAAAAATGGCAAATGGCCGGGGCAAAAGCTGCTTTTTAGAAAGGATCCCCTTAGTTATTAACGACATAAATAATATGGATAGAAAATTTCGTGATTAAATAATCTCCCGGTAAAGCATGAGTTTTAAGATGGACTCGGCAATTTCGTCATCCCGCAAGGTCATACAATTATAGGTTACATCAAACCATGTATAGTCAGTATCTTTCCCTTGGAACGAATCCCGGAGCCTTTTCCTTTTCTCGTCAATATCAAGTACATACTTTCTTGCCTGATCCATGTCTTTCCCCGTTTTTTGGCTAATGCGGATAGCCCGCCATTCCAAAGGGGCTTGCAAATTCACGTGAAGGGACCGGGGGATGTCTTTTGTTATTGCCACGCCGCCCCGGCCAATGATGATGACATGCCCGGCCAGGCCAATATTCCGGATAACCTCTTCAATGGTTTTCCGGATTTTTTTATCGCTCTTGTAATACCGGGTAGAAAGAGAAGATAAAATATCGTCCCAGGTACTTTTTTCCTCGTAATTAAACACGTATTCAATATGTGAAGGCTCCATGTCAAGTTCCTTGGCTGCCTCGTGCAATATTTCCTTGCTCACCGCACGCCAAAAGCGGGTAGGGTGCTTCTCGTTAACCTTTTGGGCCAGTAATTCTGCTATCTTGTTAGCTGGACAACCGGTTTGCCGTGAAATGGTAACCAGGGGGCCTGGCTCAGGGTTCTTGTCTTCCCCCAATTTTTGCTTGTACCGGCGCTCCATGTATTTTAACAAAACATTCTCCATCTACGTAACGTTTTGGGTTATTTTTTTGTCAATGCAATTTACGAAAATAAAAACAAAAACCAAATAATCACGGGGGACAAATAAGGGCCATAAAGAACAAAACTTGTATGCCATTGACCAAAAAAGATAAAAGGACAAGAAAAAAACACATGAGCAAACTTATTGTCACCTTTGCTTGTGAATTATGCGCCATAATGACAAAAAGAAGCACGAAAAATTACAATATAGAGCAGGATCCCGCCTTAAACAAGAACAATTTTATGCCCTGATCCAAATTAAAAATTTTAAACATATATTGCATGATAATTGTATATAGAACATACTTATTGTTTCATTAAAAAAAACTGGTTAAAATGGCAACTATATGGATTATCTTCGGGGGGTTTTTATTATTGAGTTACTGGGTAAGCAATCGGTTAAAATCAAAATTTAAAGAATACGCCAAGGTTCCCATTGCCCAGGGATTGACGGGAAGTGACATCGCCGAGCGTATGCTAAGGGAGCATGGGATAGTTGATGTAAAAGTTATCTCCACGCGCGGGGAATTAACAGATCATTACCACCCGGTAAAAAAAACGGTGAATTTGAGCCAAAACGTGTATAACGGCACCGGGGTATCAGCAGCAGCCGTGGCTGCCCACGAGTGCGGGCACGCTGTACAGCACGCGCGGGCCTACACGTGGGTAAAAGTACGATCAACACTGGTACCCGCGGTAAGTGCCGCTTCGCGTTGGGTCCATTGGGTTATCCTCTTAGGCATTATACTGGTACAATCATTTCCCGGCATCTTGTTGTTTGGCATCGGGCTTTTCGCGCTAAGCACTATATTTAGTATTGTAACCCTGCCCGTGGAAATGGATGCCAGCAAACGGGCCATAGCATGGCTACGGTCCACCGGTATCACGAACAGCCAAACACAGGAAAAAGCCAGGGACGCCCTTAACTGGGCTTCTTACACTTACGTGATAGCCGCCTTATCCTCGCTGGCCACCCTCGTGTATTACGTGCTGATTTTTTTGGGCGCCAGGGATTAAAACAACAATATTATCGCTAAGCATGATCCACGAGGATTTTTTTCTACAAGTATAAAACCCACGTATTATATTATATAACGCCACTAAATAAATCATTCATGAAAAAATAACCCGGACTATAGTTATATTTACAATTTTTTATTAGCTTCAAAAATTTCTATAAAAAGTAACCAAAAGAGCCAATAAAAATAAAAAAATTATTTTTGGTATATTTTATGTTGTTTAATTTTGGTGTCAGGTAAA
>CAZKIR010000416.1:3250-3843 GCA_964552835.1 uncultured Bacteroidales bacterium | reverse complement strand
TGTAACCAGTTTCATCCAGGGAAAAGGGCCCCGCCCTTGCAAAATGATGCCCAATCCCGTTTGAAAGCAAATAGGCGGCGGGAACACGGATGACCCATAGTGAAAGCAATGTCAGGAACATGGGCACCAGGGTATCGCCAGCTCCCCTGAGTACCCCGTTAATCATCAATAAAACGGTTAACAGCATGTACGATGCGCCAACGATCAAGAGGTATTCTTTGCCAACTTCTATCACGGCCATTTCTCCCGTGAACAATTTCATGAGTGGGACCCTGAAAAGGATAATCAGAGCAGGCAAAACAAGGGTGATAAGGAAAGATATGATCATGCTTGCCCGTAATCCGCTTTTCACCCGGTCGGTTTTGTTTGCCCCGATATTTTGTCCCACGAAAGTAGACAAAGCCGCCGAAATGTTCATGGCCGGCATGATGGCCAGGCTATCTACCCGCATCGCGGTCGAATAAGCAGCGGCCACGTTCGTGCAAAAGGTGTTCACGATGCCCCATAAGGCAGAGAGGCCCAAAGCCATAATCGTGTTTTGCAAGCCCGAGGGAAAACCGATCCGGAAGCTTTTTTTGAAAATTTCCCTGTCA
>CAZKIR010000416.1:0-3240 GCA_964552835.1 uncultured Bacteroidales bacterium | reverse complement strand
CCTTTACATCAAAGCGGATGATCTCGTGTGTCTTGTTCAGGTACACGATGGCCGTGATAAATGCCCCGGCCTGCGAAAGGATGGTGGCATAGGCGGCCCCGGCAATGCCAAAATCCAAGGCCACGATGAACAAGAAATCAAAACCGATATTGAACAAGGTGGCGATGATCAAGAAATACAAGGGGGTTTTGGAATCGCCTAGCCCCCTAAGCACTGCACTGGTGCCGTTAAATCCAAAAAACACGATGAGCCCGCCCAGGTATATGTTCAGGTAAGTTTTGGCCTCGGGGATAATGTTCTCGGGCAACTGGATCAAGCGAAAGATATCCTCGCTGAAATAGATACCCAAAACCGTTACCACTATCGACATTGAGAAAAGAAAAATGTAAAGGGTGTCTATCGCCTTGCGGACGTTATCATATTGTTTTGCCCCAAATAACTGTGATATAACGATGGTGCCACCGCTTGCAATGCCTATAATTAAGGAAATAAGCGAAAACAGGATAGGAAAAGATGTCCCTACCGCTGCCAAAGCTTCCTTGCCCAGGTAATTGCCCACGATAATACTGTCAACGATGTTATACATTTGCTGGAAAAGGTTTCCGAGCAACATGGGTGTGGTAAAATTCAGGATAAGGCGCCCTTCTTTTCCAACGGTAAGGTCTTTCATGCGCGGATTTTAGGATTTAACCCGTTTCACGGCCGCGTAGATTTTTTCCAGGGCTTCTTGTACTTTGGCCCGGGGGCAGGCAATGTTCATTCGTTGAAAGTTTTCCCCGCCGTGACCGAACACCGGCCCATCGTTTAGGCCAACTTTTGCCTCGTGGATGAAAAAGTTTTTTAAACCTGTTTTGTCAAATCCCAACCTTGAGCAATCCAACCATAAGAGGTAAGTAGCTTCTGGTAAACGAAAGGGTATTTCAGGCAGGTAGGTTTGCAGAAAGCTTTGCACGAGCGAGATGTTTCCCCACAGGTATTCAAGTAATTCTTCTAGCCATTCTTCCCCGCTCGTGTACGCGACTTCCAGGGCTATGTTACCAAACACGTTGCCGCCGCCCACGTGCAGGTTGCGCAAGCCGCGCTCATATAACAACTTGTGCTTTTTGTCCGGGATGATTAAGGCGGACGTGGAAAGCCCGGCCAGGTTAAAGGTTTTGCTCGGGGCAATGGTGGTAATGGTTTTACTGGCTATTTTTTCTGATAGGCTGGCCAGGGGTATATGCTTTGATTCCTTGTGAACGATATCTGAATGGATTTCATCGGAAACCATCAGGATATCATGATCCAGGCATATGTTTGCCAGCCGCTCCAGTTCTTCCTTCCTCCAAACCCTTCCTACCGGGTTGTGCGGGCTACATAGAAAAATCATTTTGGCCCCGTCCCGGGCTTTTTTTTCCAGGTCGTCAAAATCAATCCTGTACTTTCCATCTTCATTGATCAAGGGGTTGTAGGCAATTTTACGGCCATTGCCCCTGATGGTGGTAAAAAACGGGTAATACACCGGGGGTTGCACGATGATGGTATCCCCGGGCTTGGTGAACCCCAGGGTAAGAAGGGCCAATGCTGGCACTACGCCTGGACTGAAGGATATCCATTCTTTTTGAATGGCCCACTGGTGCCTTTTATGCATCCAGTTCACGATAGAAGTATAAAAACCTTTTTGTTTTATGGTATAGCCGTATACAGGGTGTTTCGCCCGTTCCTTTATAGCTTCTGTTATGCAGGGGGGCACGGCAAAATCCATGTCGGCTACCCACATGGGCTGTATATCGGTTGCACCAAAATATTTGTCCAATATATCGAATTTTACTGAATTCGTGTTTTTTCGCTTGATGATTTGATCAAAAGAATAGGTCATCATGAAAAAATTTGGATAAAAAAAAAGGGCCCGTGAAAAAGCCCTTATTCAATTCGTTATATGTAAAAAAAATTATAGGCTATAACTTACGAGTTTAAAAGGCACATCAACAATCGATGAATAATCTTCACCGGCTTCTTCCATGTCCTCATCATCTTCCGCGTAATACCAGTGAATTTCTACTTTCTTTCCTTCCGCGTGAAGGGTATCAAATTTTTTCAGGATTTCAAAAATCATTTTGGATGAGGCTGTATTGTAATAATCCATCTTGAAAATTACCTTGGTTTCTTCATTAGGATCTTTGCTGTACTCATCGATCCAGTCCATAACCTGGGTGTAAAATACCTGTACATTTTCAGGAAGGCTGTTCCCTGAAATTTCTAAAATATTGTTTTCTTTGTCCAACACTACTTTAGGTGTTTGGTTTGTACCTTCAATGTTAATGGTATCCATGCGAATAATGTTTTATTTATTTCCTTGCTAAATTAAATAAAATTATTTAAATCCCGAAATTTTTATCAAGATTTACTAACTTTTGCATTCCCGGGATCATGGCTTTACTGGTTTCAGGTATTTTTTGGCTAACCAACCAAAAATGGCTGTAGAAAAAAAAGTAAATGAACTATAGATAATTGCCACTAGCGCGATTTTGGAACTGCCCAATAAGGATTCGGCCACGAAAATGGCCATCGCGCTGTTTTGCAGGCCTACTTCAATCGCAATGGTAAACTGGTTCCTTTTTCCTAATTTCACCAAGCGGGCAATAACAATCCCAATGCTCATGGCCAAAAAATTCAAGAGTAAGGCATAGGGAAACAGGCCTAATGATTCCTTGATGGTACTGCCCCCTTCACGTTGGTGTTCGAGAAAAATAACCCCCGCGAACACGAGTGCCAGTAAAATTGGCAATATAACACGTAAAGGGCGTTCCAATCCATCGGCTAAACTTTTTCTTTTCGAGCGGATATATACCCCTAGGGCAGCAGGTATAGCCGTTATCGTGAAAATTTGGAAAATGGTTTTTAGGATGGGTAAGCTGATGATTTCGGATTCGCCCATGAAAGTTACCAAGCCAAGGTTCACGATAAGTGGCAAGCTGAATTGTATGATTAAACTATTCACGGCCGTGAGGGAGATGGACAAGGCCACGTTTCCTTTTAGCAGGTATGTAACCAAATTGGACGTGGCGCCCCCCGGGCAGGCAGATATCAAAACTAAGCCAACACGATAGTAGGAGGGAAGGTTACTAATGGAAGCGATGGTGAATGCCAAAACCGGCAAGATGAGAATTTGACAACATAGCCCCGTGATAATGCCCTTGGGATATAAGAAGATGTGTTTAAAATCTTTTTTCTCAAGGGACAAGCCCATGCCCAAGGTAG
>CAZKIR010000415.1:2636-3846 GCA_964552835.1 uncultured Bacteroidales bacterium | reverse complement strand
GAATGGGCATGATCCTGGTTTCCGATTTTCTTTTTTACAAGCAATTTGACGGGTTAAAAAGGTATTTTGCCAATGACGTGTTTGGCCATGCCATGATTTATGGTGCCTTGTATGCTTTATCTGCCGGTACCGGGCATTCGGCCCAATACGCGGTAGAGGCGATGTTGAAAGCAGCCAACCAGGGGCGGTTTAATTTTGTTGAAGAAGTGAAAGAATATGGTAAAAGGGCCTCTTACATGAAAGCGGTGCTGGTGAAAAACGGTTTTCAAATCGTGTATGATAAAGACGAGGACAAGCCCCTGGCCGATGGTTTTTATTTTACCTTTGCTTACCCGGGTTTCAAGGGTGTTGAACTGGTAGAGGAACTGATGTATTACGGGATCAGTGCCATTGCCCTTGATATTACGGGTAGCGGACGACAGGAGGGGCTCCGTGCTTGCGTGTCGTTAATTGATAAGCAAGGCTTGCAGGATTTTAAAGTACGGGTAGAAAAATTCCATCAAGACCATAAATAAGTATTTTCATTCTGTTTTTTAATCATATTTATTACATTTGACAAATAATCCCAAAAAAGCAACGTATGGCAAAACCAAGAGGCGCTATCCTTGTTGATAATGAAAAATGCAAGGGTTGCCGGCTGTGTGTTATATCCTGCCCAACCCATGTGATAGGACTTTCTGAAGAAGTGAACGGCAAGGGTTATCATTTTGCTTACATGAATAAACCCGAGGCCTGTACCGGTTGTAACAATTGTGCTTTGATCTGTCCTGATGGGGTCATTACTGTCTACCGGGTGAAGAATAAAGCAGTTGTTGAATAAAACATTTTTTATGGAAGAAATAAAGTTAATGAAAGGCAATGAAGCCTTGGCCGAGGCGGCTATCCGTGCTGGTATGGACGCGTATTTTGGTTATCCCATTACCCCGCAATCGGAAGTGATGGAATACCTGGTTTCCCAACAACCCGAAAAACGTACCGGGATGATTGTATTACAAGCCGAAAGCGAGATTGCTGCCATTAATATGGTTTATGGCGGGGCTGCTTGTGGCAAACGAACAATGATTTCTTCTTCCAGCCCCGGGATCAGTCTCATGCAAGAGGGGATATCATATCTTGCCGGGGCCGAATTGCCTTGCCTGGTGGTGAACGTGGTACGCGGTGGCCCGGGTTTGGGTACTATCCAACCCGCCCAATCCGATTACTTGCAGGC
>CAZKIR010000415.1:0-2626 GCA_964552835.1 uncultured Bacteroidales bacterium | reverse complement strand
AGTTAAAGGCGGTGGCCATGGCGATTACCGGAACATCGTGCTGGCCCCTTCCTCGGTACAAGAAATGGCCGATTTTGTTGCCCTGGGCATCGACCTGGCCTTTCAATACCGTAACCCCGCCATGATCCTTACCGATGGGGCCATTGGCCAGATGATGGAAAAAGTAAAATTTTCCCCGCAACGGCCCCGTAAAGAAACAATTGAACCTTGGGCCACCACGGGAAAAACCCCGGATAGGGAACGAAATATTATCACATCCGTGGAGCTGGACTCGGCCAAGCAGGAAGCTTTTAATTTTAAACTCGTGGAGAAATATAATACCTTACAGGAGAATGAAGTGCGCTTGGAAAAGATTGCCTGTGACGACGCGGAATACTTGTTCGTGGCCTATGGCACCAGCGCGCGGATATGCCAAAAAGCCATCGAGATAGCCCGTGACCGGGGTTTAAAAGTTGGGCTTTTGCGGCCTATCACCTTGTTTCCCTTTCCCGTGAAGGAAATACAAGACTTGCTGGGGCAAGTAAAAGGGATCCTTTCAGTGGAAATGAGCACCGGCCAACTCGTGATAGACGTTCGATTGGCCGTGGAAGGGAAAATACCCGTTGAACATTATGGCAGGATGGGGGGGATTGTTACAACCCCTACCGAATTGGTGGATGTTTTACAAGAAAAAATTATTGGAGGGTAAAACCATGGAAGTAAAAGAAATTGTTCAGGAAGAAAACCTCGTGTACCAACGTTCAAAAGTCATGACCGACCGGGTTATGCATTATTGCCCGGGATGTGGCCATGGCACGGTAAACCGCCTGGTTGCCGACGTGATTGAAGAACTAAATATACAGGATAAAACCATCGGGATATCCCCGGTGGGCTGTGCCGTTTTTATCTATAATTACCTCGATATTGACATGCAACAAGCTGCCCATGGCCGGGCATCTGCAGTGGCCACGGGCATTAAACGGTTGATGCCCGAGAAATATGTTTTTTCTTACCAGGGCGACGGCGACCTGGCAGCTATTGGCACCGGGGAAACTTTCCATACATGCAACCGGGGCGAGAATATTACCATGATTTTTATTAATAATGGTATCTACGGGATGACAGGCGGGCAAATGGCCCCCACGACCATCCAAAACATGAAAACCTCAACATCTCCCTTCGGCCGTGACGTGAAAATCATGGGAAACCCCTTGAAAATAACTGAATTGATAGCCCAGTTGCCGGGTACATATTATGTTACGCGACAAGCCGTGCATAACCCGGCCCATGTAAGAAAAACCAAAAAAGCCATCAAGTACGCTTTTCAAACCCAGCCCGAGAACAGGGGGGTAGCTTTTATCGAGATCGTGACAAGTTGCCCTTCGAACTGGAAAATGGGGCCGGTAGAGGCCAATGAATGGATGGAAAAAAATATGTTTCCTTTTTATCCCTTGGGTGATATAAAGGTACCCGATGATTTTAAAAAATAGCAATCAAATTTATCAAAACTGGACAAATTATGACGGAAGAAATAATTATTGCTGGTTTCGGTGGACAAGGTGTTTTATCCATGGGAAAAATCTTGGCTTACTCTGGCGTGATGCAAGACATGGAAGTAAGCTGGATGCCCTCGTATGGCCCGGAAATGCGCGGGGGCACGGCCAATGTTACCGTGATATTGAGCGACAAGAGGATTAGCTCGCCCATCATTAACGAATACGATACTGCCATTATACTGAACCAGCAATCACTGGATAAATTCGAGCCTGCCGTGAAACCTGGCGGGGTTTTGCTTTACGATAGCAACGGTATACACCGTCACCCGGAACGGGAAGATATCCAGGTGTACCGGGTAGATGCCGCGGAAGAAGCCTCGCGCATGGAATCAACCAAAACCTTTAACATGATCGTGCTGGGCGCCTACCTGAAAATTAAACCCATCGTGGAGATGAAAAACGTGCTGGAAGGCCTGAGAAAATCATTGCCCGGCAGGCACCACCACTTGCTCGCGTTAAACGAGAAGGCTATAGGGCGGGGTAAGGAAATTGTAAAAGGGATCTAATCGAAATGGCTATTCAAAAATAATCATTCCATCTTGTGAATAACCTGCCCATTTAAATTAATATTTTAAGAAAACAAGCGTTAAATATCAAATTTTCATTATAATATTGTTTTTGAATTAAAATTGCATATATCGCCCATGAAAATTATCAGATCGTTTGCCTGATCATGAATAATAAAGAAAAAAGGACGGTTCGCGTGGAATGTTTCTATTTCTTCTTCATGCCAGGGGGCCGCACTAACCATCACGGAAGCAATTGTTGAAACAACAGCTTCCGTGTATCTTTCATTTATTTCCAGATAAGAATCTTGTAAGATATTGCTCACGTGTAATTCCGGGAAGTGTATCATCCCGGAAAGATTGGCTTTCTTTGTAAACACTTCCTTTATTCCCATCTCGTATAAAACGGGCATGAAAATGTATTCTTGTTGTAAGCTGAAACGCGGTATGGATACATTGACAACTTGTTTGAAATATGCACGAAACTGATATTGCCGTGAAAAGCAATAAAAATTTATTAAATGAATGGTATATACTTTAAACGGGTAATAATTTAACTTTTTTGAAAGATTGAAAATTGCAACT
>CAZKIR010000414.1:0-3853 GCA_964552835.1 uncultured Bacteroidales bacterium | reverse complement strand
ACATTTAAACAATATTTCAACCACATTTACAACTATATTTAAACTGTGTTTAAACAGTGTTTTGTATAATATAAATATTTAACCACTAAAATAAGGGTAGTACCATTATTTAGGAGAAGTAATATCATGATATTTGTTACAGGGGCCACTGGCCTGGTAGGAAGCCATCTAGTATACGAGTTGATGAAAAGGGGCAGGAAAGTAAAAGCTTTAAAGCGAAAAACCAGCAATATTTCGATGGTTTACAAGGTTTTTTCTTATTACGAGAACGAAAGTATAGCCCGTGAAATGTTCGATAACATTGAATGGGCAGCAGGCGATATCCTTGACTATCCCTCTTTGCTGGGCGCCCTTGAAGGAACCCGCCAGGTATACCATGCCGCGGCTTTTGTCTCTTTTAACCCGGCTGATAAACACCGGCTGATGGAAAATAACGTGAAGGGCACCCGCCATATCGTGAACGCTTGCCTGGAGCAGAAGGTAGAAAAACTCGGTATGGTGAGTTCCGTGGCAGCCCTTGGGGATCCCGTGGACAGCCAGTCGGTTGACGAACAGGATATATGGAAACCATCAGGCAACAAAAACGGGTACGCGGCAAGCAAGTATTATTCTGAAATGGAAGTATGGCGGGGGATAGCCGAAGGCCTCAACGCGGTAATCGTGAACCCTTCCATTATTCTCGGCCCGGGCAACTGGCAACAAGGAAGCGCTTCGATTATTTACAATATTTATAAAGGATTGCCCTTTTATACCAAGGGGATAACGGGTTTTGTGGACGTGCGCGACGTGGCAAAGGCCGCGATCCTGCTAATGGAAAAAAATATTTCAGCAGAACGCTTTATCCTGAATGCTGAAAACCTTTCATACCAGGAAGTATTTACAGAAATAGCCAAGAGCTTGAGCGTGAAACCCCCGGGATGGTACGCTTCGCCTTTCTTGTCAGAAACTGCCTGGCGGGCCATGCGCGTGCTGCACTTTTTTCGGCAAAGTGCACCGGCCATAACCAGGGAAACCGCCCGGGCCGCGCACCACGTGACCCGGTTTAACAACCAAAAAATAAAAGAAGCCCTGGATTTTAACTTCCTTCCCGTGAAGGAAAGCATACGGCAAAATTGCCGGCTGTTCCTGAATGATCTATCCACTATACAAAAAAAACAATGAACATCTGTTTAATCCACTTTACAAGTGTTCAAATAAAAATACATATCTTTGTTCTAATTTACAATAAAATATAAGACCCAACGTTTTCGGAAGTATAAAATATGCAAAACAACGATCAAAATACACCGGGTTTTTACCTGGAACAAGAAGATAACCTGAATATTCAAAAGTACCTTTTCCTGGTGCTAACCAACTGGTACTGGTTCGTGCTGTCCATCATCGTGGCCCTGATGGCAGCCTACCTGGTAAACCGCTACAGCCTGCCACAGTACTCGGCCAGTGCCACGATCATCTTACAAGACCAAGGCACCCAAAGCGGGGTAGACGATATTTTTAGCGACCTGCGGGCTTTCCGCATTCGCCGTACCAAGAGCCTGGTAGAAAATGAAATACCCATCCTGCAATCCTACGAGCTGGCCCGGCGTACCATCGAAAAACTAGATTTTGCGGTGGAATACACTGCCCACGGCCGTATCAAAGAAATACCCATGTACAAGAGCGCGAGCATTCGGGTGCTACTTGACACCTCCCATGCCCAGTTGCATAACCACCCCGCGTTCGTGTACCCCGTGAACGAGGACAAGTACCGCCTGGAAATTGACGAGGGGATGAACGTGGACACCATCTTGCACTACGGCGATTGGTTTGAAAGGCCTTTTGCCCGCTTCCAGGTTCACAAGCGTGGAAGTTTTAGCCACGTTAAATACAGTTTCACGGTAAAACCGCCCGAGCAACTGGCCAACCTCTACCGGGGCAAGGTGCAGGTGGCCCAGAAAAACGAGGAAAGCTCCCTCCTTACCCTGAGCATGAACGGGCACGTGCCGGATAAGCTAGTAAGTTACCTGAACCAGCTTTGCAAGGAATATATCCACTACGGGCTGGAACAAAAAAACCTGACGGCCGAGAATACCATGGTGTTTATTGACGAGCAAATTAACATTATCCTTGATTCCCTGCGCAACATCGAGAAACAAATATTCAGCTACCGCCGCCAGCACGATATCATCGACCTGAGCCGCGAGGGGGAACTGGCTTTCGAGAAACTGAAACGCTTTAACCAGGATTTGACCCGCATCCAGTTTCAACAAAATTACCTGAACTACCTGCAAAAATACGTGCAGGAACGAAAAGACCCCCAAAACCTGATCATGCCTTCCCTGGCGGGGATGGAAGAAAGCATGGTAGCTTCTCTTTTGCAAGAATTAAAAAACCTGTACCTGGAACGTAATGCCTTGAAACAAACCGCCCAAAGCGGTATCCCAGGCTTGCAACAAATCAACGAGCAAATTTTATTAATACGCGATCAGTTACTGGAAGTGATAGGACAAGCAAAGCAAAGCAATAACGAAACCCTGGCCCAGCTAAACCAGGAAATCCAAATCGTGGAAACCCAAATCCAACAATTGCCCAATTTTGAACGGGGTTTGTTAAACATCCAACGCAAGTATGACCTGAACAACAAGTTTTACACTTTCTTGCTCGAGAAAAGGGCCGAGGCGGGCATCAAGAAGGCCAGTAACGTGCCGGATAACCGCATCCTGGACGAGGCACGCCTGGACAACGTGAAAAAAACCGCCCCCGACGAGGCCCGCAACAGGCTGATGGCCATTTTGCTAGGCTTTATCCTGCCCATGGGTATCATCTTCTTGCGCGATTATTTTAATACCAAGATCATCGAGCGCAAGGAAATAGAACAGGCCACCCGGGTGCCGATCATCGGGAACACGGGCCATAACGATAAAGACTCGGAATTGCCCGTGTTCGAGAACCCCCGCTCGGGCATCGCGGAATCGTTCCGGACCATACGTACCAACCTGCAATACCTCTTTCTCGATAAAGACCAGAAGGTGATTACTATTACCTCTACCGTGAGCGGGGAAGGCAAAACTTTTTGTGCCATCAACCTGGCCACCATCCTGGCCATCTCGAACAAGAAAACCCTGCTGGTTAGCCTCGACCTGCGCAAACCGACCATACACCGGGTATTTAACCTTAATAACAAGGCCGGGATAAGCACCTACGTGATAGGAAAAGACCCGGTTGACAGCTTGCCCCAGGAAACAGCCGTGGAAAACCTGACCCTGGTAACCTCCGGCCCCATACCGCCCAACCCCGCCGAATTGCTGGAAACCGACCAGATGAAAGCCTTTTTTGAATGGGCCCGTGCACACTTCGATTACATCGTGCTGGACACCCCGCCCCTGGCCATCGTGTCGGATGCCTTGATACTAAACCGTTACACGGATATAAACGTCTTCGTGATCCGCCAGGATTATTCTGATAAGCAAGTGCTCAAACTCGTGGACGAGATGTACACGCACCGCAAGATGAAACAACTTTGCATACTGGTAAACGACGTGAAAGCACCAGGATATTACGGATACCATTATAGCTACGGATATGGCTACGGCTACGGATATGGTGGCTATGGTTATGGCTATGGTGCCCGTTACGGCTATGGATATGGACAAGGCTATTATGGCGATGATGACAAGCGAAAGCCCAGGTTCCGGCTAAGGCCGTTTAGAAGAAGGAGGGGGTAGGTTATTTAGGTGTTTGAGTGGGAAAGAAAAAAAATGGAATAAGGATGGATGGTGATAAATGGCCCGGGAAGCGGGCTAATTTTATTGATTCTATCACGAATTTAATGATAACTTGCAATTTGTTTATATGTAGTTGAAATATAGTTTAA
>CAZKIR010000413.1:0-3854 GCA_964552835.1 uncultured Bacteroidales bacterium | reverse complement strand
TTGTACAAGTTTTGTGCCTCGTACATGGAATGGGTAAGCAATTGAACGTAGTCGTAATAACTATTTACCTGGTTAATGCCCATCCGCTTCTAAAGCCGGCGGATGATAGTGTTTTCCTTGTAACAAGAAAAATCCACACCGGTTTTGTCACGGATGATCATGATATTTTTTGACAGCTGGTTATCATCATGTTCATCCTTTTTTGTTTCTAGTTTTCCACCCTTTATAAGTGGTTTTTTAAAACGAATTTATCTCACGGTTGACCTTTAGCCTGGGCTCTTTGCCCTCAAGCAAGCAAATCCTCGATTTGCTGTGCGTCAATCCCTTTAAACGGGTTATTGGAATGGATAAACTGTTGGGCCAGCTTGGATTTTTTTTGTTGCAAGTGGTGAATTTTTTCCTCGATGGTATCTTTTGCCAAGAAACGGTACACGAACACTTTTTTATCTTGCCCTATGCGATGGGCACGGTTTATGGCTTGTTCTTCCACGGCCGGATTCCACCAGGGGTCGAGGATAAACACGTAATCGGCCATGGTAAGGTTCAGGCCAAAGCCCCCGGCCTTGATAGAAATCAAGAACACGGAACGATCCGGATCGTCACGGAACTCGTTAATGGCCTTTTCCCGGTTAGTGGTTTGCCCGGTGAGCATGGAAAAGGGGATGCCCTGTTCCTTGAAACGCGTCGCGAAAAGATTTAAATGTTTCACGTAAGAGGAAAAAAACAAGACTTTGTTCCCCTCGGAGATTAAATTATCCAGGTTAAAAATAATTTCTTCAAATTTCCCGGAAGCAACCTGGCCATATTCCCCTTCCACCATGGAAGGGTGGTTTGCCAATTGCCGCAAGGTATTTAACCCTTTCAGGATCAGGATGGAAGATTTTTCCATGCCTTCTGACATGATATTGTCCAATATTGCATTTCGTATCTTTGATTTCTCGGATTCATAAATTTTAGCCTGTTCTTCTGACATAACAGTATAAATAACCTGACGGGTAAGGGGCGGCAAATCCTTGGCCACGCGTTGTTTGGTGCGGCGCAGGATAAAGGGGTGGATAATGGCCTGTAGCTTTTCCCGGGCATGTTCAGCATTCTCTTTCTCGATAGGATAAATAAACTTGTCGCGGAAAAACTTCCTGGAACCCAGTATGCCTGGGTTAATAAAATTCATTTGCGCCCAGAGGTCAGACAAAGAATTTTCAATGGGGGTCCCGGTTAGCACGAGCCGGTGCTTAGCCCGCAATTTAATAATGGCTTTGTATATTTTCGAGCCCGGGTTCTTTATCAACTGGCTTTCATCCAGGATAAGGTAAAAAAACGGGTACCCCCCCAGCAATTCTATATCGTTCCTAACGATGCCATAGGTAGTCAGCACCACGTCAAAACCATTAAGTTCCTCTAACTTACGCGCCCGGTTCATGCCAATATGCTTATATACTTTTAAGTCTGGTGTAAACCGTCTAATCTCGTTTTCCCAGTTATGCACCAGCGAGGTGGGCATTACCACGAGCGATACCGGGGATTGTTTCTTGGGCATTGATGGCCCTTCAGGTTGATCGAAAAGCGACAACTGAACGGTTTTTGACCCCTTTTCTTGTAATACCGGTACGTTTTCACGGGTAGTTTCTTTAAGCTGTTGCAGCAAAGTTAGGGTTTGCAGGGTTTTTCCCAAGCCCATGTCATCGGCCAGGCACCCGCCAAAGCCTTTTTCTTTTAACGAAAGGAACCAGGAATACCCGGCTAGTTGGTAACTTCGCAAATCCGCCTTTAAACCCTTAGGGGTTTCCGGGTTTTCTTCAAACCTGGCAGTGTCCCTGGCGACCTGGCCCAAGCGCCCCCGGTCGATGCCCTGGATTTTTTTGTCCAGCAAATGGAAATGAAATTTTTTAAATTTGATAATGTCCCGTTCGCCCTTGCCCAACTCGTGTAAATCATAATATGTCGAGAACCACTCCTCGGGAATAATGGCGATTTGCCCGTCTGGTAAAACATATTCCCGTTCGCCGGATAAAATATACCTGCGCAACTTGACAAAAGGTACCTTGTACCCGCCAAAACAAACTTCAGCTAAAATATCAAACCAGTCGGTTTTTTCTTTAACCTGTATTGATAGCTCGATTTTTTCTTCAAAATATTTTTTCCGTGCTTTGTCCTGGCTTATAAATATAGATTTTTGGGCAAGGGCTACTTTATGATCCCTGATCCAAGCTATCAAATCATAAAAGCGCTGGTATTTATCGGTTTCATTGTAAGCGGGTAAATGAAAAAAGGTCTTGTTGATCCATTCCAGTCCCATTTCCCGGGCAATTTGCATTTGAAGGGATTCCCATGACGGGTCACGTTCAATTTTTCGAAACACGAAACTTCCCTGGTTTTCTTCAAGGAATACCCTGTTCTGGTCTGGGCTGCCGGGCTTAAAAGCATAACTGCCATAATAAAACCTGGGAAACAGCACCATGTTATCGCTTAAATCAGGCTCCAGGCTTAAAACCAGTTTTTGCCCTGGATTTTCGGTCAATATATCAAAGCCGACCGCCCGCACGGGGTATTTTTTCACCGCGTTATACACGAAGCTCTCCATGTATTTTTTTAAAGAGGTTTTCGGCACCGCGATAAATTCCTTGTTAAAGAAAGGCAATAATTTTTTTCCATCTATTTCTTCCACCTTGAAAATCCTGTGGCCAACCACCACGTGGCATGGCAAGCCCGTGAGGATAAAGCCTTTTTGCCCGGTCAGTTTCAATTCTTCGCCCCCAACTGTTAAGCCGAGCGAGTACAAGAAAGAACTTTCGTTTAACACGAAATTAAATAGCGGCTGGGCAGGCTTTTCTTGCAACTTCAACTCGTCGCCCGAGTGGATAGAATTGTATTTCTTATCTTTTATATAAACAGGGATATCTTCACCAACAAGCAGTTCCAGGCATTGGGCCATTCGTTTCTCGATGAAAGGGCGGATGCGCTTTTTCAAGAGTTCCTCTGACAAGGAATCATAAAAGACCTTGTTTATTTTTGTTTTTGAAAATATCTTGATCAAGTTTTTTTCCGAATACCCGTCAATTATCTTGATAATAGAAATTTCTTTCTCACCAAGATCATGGCCAATGCTATTGATGTTTTCGGCCGTGACGGTATTGTTGATCGAGTGATAGGTTTTGTCCAATTCAAAATCAACAAGATAAGGCATTAACATGTAGCCAAATGCCCTATGGTTTATAATCCCGATAATTAATTGCTTCCGCGTGCGATGGTCCTCTTTCATGTTTTGTCTCGTTCCTCGTAGCCGTTTTCGAAAATAAAAAACAGCAAAAAAGTACAATATTGCCAAATGATTTTTGTTTTACCAAATATCCATAACAATATTTTTTTTGGTACCGAGTAGAGCTAAGGTGCCACAATCCGCCCCGCATGTTGTATATAGCCTGTTGCCTGCTGGTATTTATTTCAACTTATAACTTGTACTTCTTCCTCCAGATCCTTGTTTTTATAATCAATATTCACTTATTTCATAATTAATTCTGCCGCAGTATTTCCATGAATCGCGAAATGGAGCATATTCTGAACCGATGTAAAAAAATCTTTTCTATGAAAAAATTATAATTTGATACCAACAGTCAATGTACTTATCATATTTCTAACTTTTAAGTCAGTGTTTTTTACTAAATAACCAAAATCGAAGTTCGTGTTTAATTCAACAAACCATTTTTTATTTATTTCCAGGCCAAATCCATTGATCATCCCGTAGTTAAACCTGTTAAAATCCTTATAATGCGAATTGTTTGGATAAGATGTTTCATATAATCCAAAAGTTACCGGATCACATGAAAACTGGTCGATATCATATTCTATGTTATAAC
>CAZKIR010000412.1:2793-3860 GCA_964552835.1 uncultured Bacteroidales bacterium | reverse complement strand
AGACAACGAGATATAGACTACTGTTATTCAAAACAATAAATCTGTTAAAGTAGAACTAATGAGAATGTAAGAGGTTACTTTTTTAATGGCATTCATAATATCTAATTTTTTATGGCATGAACAAAATTTTCCGGGTATTGACCGCTTTTTCATGTAACACCTGCACGAAATATATACCCCGCGACAAAGGATAGGATGGAACGATCTTGTAAACCCCCTGTCCTTCATGAACAACTTTCACGGGCATGCTTTTGCCCGAGATATCGTATAGCCTGACGATTGGCCCTTTGTTCATCGGGATTGTTTTCACGTAAAATAAATCACGGGCAGGGTTGGGGTAAAGTAAAAAAGCAATTGAATGGCCTACCGTTTCGGGGATGGAAGTCATCTGCCACTTGGGCAATGAATCGCACGCCACGGTGCGAATATCAAGGTTACCGCTCACCTCCCCTGCCGAGAAGGTATTAACATCAGACCAATCTTCGTTTTTATATACAAAAAAGTTATTATCTAATACTTTTTGGCTGGTTTGGTATACCGCGAACGTATCTTGCAAAAAGTTATAAGGCAATTGATAGCCCACGAAAAATGATTGGCTGACATGCAAGGCAGAATCAAATTCAACAAAATTTAAAACACCTTGGGCCAATTCAAGGAGGAGCATGTCCACCGTGTGGATAATTTTGCCGGGTTTGCCGTTATTGTCCTGCCAAAGGGCAAAGCGGACAAATGGATTAAAGCTCAGGGATTTATTTTTAGCCACGTTCACGAACATGCCCGAGAGCATGGAGGGTTTGTCAATTTCAACCTTGTCGGCATAGGCAATTATTTCATGGCTATTGTGCCCCGACCAGTACCCCCACCCCTTGTCAAGGGAATCGACCAGGAGGGATTCATTTTCTATTGGCAAGGAGAGGGTATCACAAGTCCTGGTATAATCCTGGTAGGGCTCGTGGCCACTGTATGATTCCACACCGAGCTTGGCCGGGTCCAGCCAATGCTTTACTTGCTTATCGCTTGCATCATAATAATCCCAGGCATAAGAAACTTTTGAAAAATAGTCGTTT
>CAZKIR010000412.1:0-2783 GCA_964552835.1 uncultured Bacteroidales bacterium | reverse complement strand
TCGTTTACCGGATCGGCACAATCGGCCTCGCCACCCACCAAAAGGCCCACTAATTCACGCCCCCCGTTAAACAAGGGGCCACCGGACGAACCACCTTCCGTTGTGCCTATGTCCCAACGTATAATTTTCCAATGCGAATTCTTTATATAACTTAAATCATACCTTGAACTCACGGGCGGTTCTTCGTCTTTGGCAATTTTTTTCGGGTCACCGGACGGGTGGTGGATACATGCTGTAGAGGAAGGGACATCGCCACTATTGTCCCATCCGGCATAATATGGATAATAATTAAATGGCGGTGTTTCCCTAAACTCCGCCAATGTAAAGTCAATATCTTTCGCGGTGGCTAATATACGGGCCCCCGATAGGGTTTTGTCTTTCTTGTTCTTGGCTGGGCCATTGCAAAAATAACTTTCATAATCAAAATACGCTATGGCCCGCGTGGCCCTGTCTTCATTTTCCAGGCAATGGTTCGCTGACAAAAAGTACGGGTGGCCATCATTACCCGTGTTGTTTACCAGCACACCGGTACACATCTCGTACGTGTTGTTACCAGCAGGAAATATATAATGAAACACGGATTTTTGTTGGTTTTCCCAGCCATCACCCGCTGCACAGTTAACGTCGAGGTTGCACGTGCCCGAACTTCGGGTTGACTTAAGTTGTTTTTCCATAACCGAATGAATGCCCATGAAATCATGCGAAACTTTGTTAACCCGCAGCTCGTATGCCGACACGCCCGCGGGCATTACAAGTTCCATGAAAAGTGTATCCCCCTTGACCGGGGCAATGGCCAACACCCCGTCCGGGTTGTTGTTTTTGGAGGTAAAAGCACCTTGCACTTGCCTGTATCCCGGGTTATATACAAATAATTTTGCCCCGGTGGGTAAAAAAAATGGTGTTAAAACCACGTTCATCGACATGGCCCCTTCAGAATATAACCCCACCCGCCAAACATGCTCACCAGCAGGGCCTACACACCATTTCCCGTGGGTTTCAGGATGTACCGATACCTCGAACACCTTGGCGAATACCAGGCTTTTCCGTTGCTTTTTGTTTATTTCTTTCTTGAAGTGGGCTAAATCAAACGCGGGCATCCCGATGACCGGTACTTTCCCGGGCAATTCCACCTTTGCTGAAATAGGGATGCCCCCCGAGCTAACTTGTGCCATGGATAAAAAACTGATTCCGATAAAAAAAATCAAGATTAAAATCAACCGGGAATGTATATTATTGTTGCTCATGAGATTTACATGTTAGAAGGCCTTTTGCCAACGGGTGAAATTAATAATTTTTAATGAAAATCAAAACAGAAAAAATCCGGTGGAGGTAACAGGGGCTTTAAATCCCTCTCCCAAGAGGGAGGGGGTAGCAGGTAAGGGTGAATTTTTAAAATATCAAGATAAATGGATGCCTGTTGCTTGACAGAACCATTTTCTTTCGCGATCGCCATCGCTGTCAAAAAATGTAATCAGGTACTTAAATATAATGGCAACTTTTGTTTTACGAAACTTTTTTTTCCATTGGCACATGTAATTTGTATATATAACTTTTTGTTTGGAAAATTATTTTAGTCTACTTAACTTTGCAATAAAGTATATTTAATTATTATGTCGGTATCCACGGAAAATTTCGTCAAAGCAATATACCAGCTTCAGCATGACAGCGGGTTGGAAGCCAGTCCTTCAAACCTGGCGGGCCACCTTGGCATTAGCCGGGCGGCCATCACCGACATGGCCCGGAAATTGGGGCAAAAAGGACTGGTACGATATAAGAAATACAAAGCACTGGAATTGTCCGGGGAAGGAGTTAAAATGGCCATCGGGGTTATCCGCAGGCACCGCGTATGGGAACAATTTCTCCATGAAGTGCTCGGGATAAACCTGGAAAAAGTACACCCGGAAGCCGAGAAACTCGAACACCAGACATCGGATTTCTTGCTGGAAAAACTAGACGAATTCTTGGGCCACCCCCGTTACGATCCCCATGGAGATCCCATCCCTGACAAATCCGGGAAATTTACCGAGTCAGCCGGGCAGGTGCCCCTAAAGAATGGTCCCCTGAAAAAAAAATTGCAAATTGAGAGGGTATTGTTTCAACACGAGCATTCAGCTTCATTTTTCACGAGAAACAAGATCCGACCAGGCGAAACTATAAAAATTCTTGAAAAATTTGATACTGATAACACCTTATCCATTGAAATCCATGACAAAGAGATAGTATTAAACGAAGATATCTCGCGTTCTATATTTGTTAAACCTATAAAACATTTATAACATGATAACAGAAAACATCCTTATCGCTTTTGGCCTTACCCTGTTTGCCGGACTGTCAACAGGCATAGGAAGTGCCATTGCCTTTTTCACCCGCCATACCAACACGCGTTTTTTATCTATATCGCTCGGGTTTAGCGCCGGGGTCATGATATACGTTTCCCTGGTAGAAATTTTCGTGAAGGCCAAGGATGCCTTGACCAGTGACCTGGGAGAAACCACCGGTTACTGGATCACGGTACTGGCGTTTTTCGGGGGGATATTGTTTATCGCGCTCATCGATAAGCTGATCCCGAAAACAGAAAACCCCCACGAGATGAAAAAGGTGGAAGATATTAACGAAAACGCGCTGGAAAAGAACCGCAAACTATTGCGGACGGGAGCTTTCACTGCCTTAGCCATCGGGATACACAACTTCCCGGAAGGCCTTGCCACGTTCACGGCCGCTATCAAAGACCCAGGACTGGGGATTGCTATCGCCGTGGCTATCGCTATCCATAACATCCCAGA
>CAZKIR010000411.1:0-3894 GCA_964552835.1 uncultured Bacteroidales bacterium | reverse complement strand
ATTTACTGGACACGGATTTTAATGTAGATGAATTGGCCAGGCAATTAAACGTGAGTGCGGCATCCCTTTACCGTAAAGTGGCGGAATTAACAAACATGCCTGCTGGCGAATTCATCAGGTTAAAACGTATGAAATACGCCGCGAATTTGATCCAGGAGAAAAAATATACTATACTTGATATCGCGCTGATGATCGGGTTTAAAGGCCTTCCGCAGTTTACCAGGAGTTTCAAGAAACTCTACAACATGTCGCCAAAAGAATACCAGCGGATGTACCAAAATGGGTAATTATTGAACCGATCAGGCCTGAGATTTATCCCATCAAATACTTGTCTTTTACGAACACTATCCTTGGATAATCATTCGGGCAGTGGATAAATTACAAACCGCATTTGCTAATTTCATACCAAAGGGCATTAGCATTGTTGTTTTCCTGGCAAATAACTAGTCCGCTGCCATTATCAGCCAGATAAGCGGTGCCTCCCGGCCCCAACTCGCGATAAAATTAATTCGCTTTTTATCAATGGTTTATGTTTTAAGGTCATTTTGGTATAGTTTTGGCTAATCCTCTTTACCCGTTTGCTTGTAAACTCACCTGTTATTCGGAACGGAAGGGGGATAGACCCCAACGGCATACAAATAGCAGGCTTACAATAATTAATTTTGCTTTGGGTTTAATTCAATTTCAAATCCTGGTCTTTTATTTTAACCTCTTCCCCTTTTAAATTATTAGGCGAACAATAATAAGGGAACATGCATATTCGTAATCGGGTTGCCCCGTAAGGCACAAGTGTTACGAGTTCCGATTTTTCACTTAATCGCGCCTGTACAGTAAGCGAATTAGGTAGTTCGGGGGTAAATTCGAAATTGCCCGCGTTGATTTCTTCGACATAGCCGTTAGGCGACCACAGGAGCATGGTCGTTTTGCTGCTACGCTTAATATTCCAGCCACGGATTTTCTTGGCCGGTACGCGAATTTTCAAAGGTGCATCCCGCCAGGGGTTATCAGTCATCTTTCCACGAATGAATTCCGATTCTTCAATAATATTTTCCGGGGCAGTTATCAGGGCGTAATTCCAATCTGATTCGGGATAAATCCGGTACGCGGGAAAGGTGTCATTCTGCTCCTCCTGAAACGCGTCTCGCTCGTACCTCTCCTTTATGTCCAGGGCGTAAACAAGGGGCCCTTTTTCGATAACCGCGGATTTCCCGGGCCATGCTGTCATCTTTACCTTCGAAGGTAATACAACCGTTACTTCATCCCCAATAGCAAAATCACGCGTCAACTGGTGGTATGTTCCGGTTTTTACATTAGCTGTTTTTTCATCATTTACAAGTATTACAGGATTGCAACACCATTCGGGCACGCGAAGTGTAAATGGCATGGCCGTACCTGATACCTTGTCGAACACGAATTTAATAGTGTCGGAGAAAGGGTAATTTGTTAATTGCCGGATATGGACATCATTGCCCTGGTATATAAAGTTAATTTCGGAAGGGCTGTACATGGCAGCCACGACACCATCCTGCTGGTCGCGCATCCATATTCGCGCCCCGAAGTTTGGCATCGCGCGATGCACGTTTCCCGCACAGCAATCCACATCCCATGGGTTCGGGGCGTACTGCATTAACGAACGCCCTTTATTATAATCGCAGGTATTGCTGTGGGGTGTACAAATAACCTGGTTTGCAGATGAGAAATACTGAAATGCCTTAAAATCGGGGGTTACCGCGCCCGGTACTGCATTAAAACAGGCTTTTTCGATCATATCGGCATATTTAACCTCCCCCGTAACCATGAGCATGTAGCCAAGCGTCCAGGTATAATCGCTTAAATTGCATGTTTCGTGCCCATTGAGGTCATCAGTGGGTTTCATCTCTTCGGCCGATACAAACAAACCGTCAGGCAACATATGATATTTTTCAATTTTATCAAGGGCAGCCCGCGTATGATCGAGGTATCGTTTTTCGGCTGTAGCGCTATACATGATTGCCCCCAGCTTGGCATATTCGACATACGAAACACCATGATAACTTGTAGGCATACCATTGGTTTGTTCTTCAACCACTGATATTGACTGGTCATCCGGATTGCCCTCGAAATGCTCATAAATTTCTTTGGCCAGGTTAAGTAGTTCGGTATTACCGGTACGATGATAAACCCAAATCATGGTTTCGATATTAATTTCTTCGCGGCCCCCGGTAAACGCGTAGCCTTCTTCCAGGAAATGGCGGGTTAACTTTTGTAGTATTGAACTGTCCCGCGTGGCAGAAAACTGGGCAATAAGCGATCGGAAAAAAACGGCATGAGGCCAGCGTTCTTCACGTATTACTTCAGAACCCAGGTAACCATCCTCGGCAGGGTGTCCCAAAACATAACCAGTATGTTTTTGGGCCTGGTTTATCAGGAAACTGTCATTCAACAAGTAACCACAACGCAAGGCACCATCAATCCAATAAGCCGTTTGCTCGTAGGGCCACCATTCGCCGGCACCCTGGTTATTCGTTACCCGGGGGGCCGACCATCCTTCGGTATCGAACGGGTTGCCTTGTATTTCTTTATGGCCGGTTAACCCGTTGCGCTGGTTCATCAGGAAAGCACGCAACCAGCCTGTAGGCGTGATATGATTAATTCGGGCTTCTTTAAACACGGAATGATCCAATACATTTTCAGGACTCGTTTCTCCCTTATGGGTGCATTTTAGCAAGACCAATAATATAGTTATTGACAGGATGGTTTTTAATATTGTTTTCCTTGTTATATTCATTTTTTTTATTTTTTATAAATATCTAATTTAACATGAGGTATTCTTGTTGTCAAAGCGCCTGCACTCATTTGGTTGATCCCGCGTTTTTATCGCGTTCCAAACCGGGCGCGAATGGCGCGATAGGTTTACCGCCACCACCAATATTACCCGGCGCGTTATTGACTATCGCGTGCATATTCTCAAACAATTTATTAACATCTCTGAAATAAGGCCCCTCGGTACAATCTTTGTAGCATTCGCTTTCCTCTTCAACCCCTGCTTCCAGGATAAAATAATGCATGGTCCATCCGGTTTCTACAATGTAGGCGCCATAGTCCCGCAAGGCATCAAAAAGTTTGGAGCCCGCTGCTGTTTCAAGCCCCAGGCTGTCTTTATCTATCCAGGTTGGAATAGCCACCAGCGTTCCTATTTGCATATATGGTAAATCACCAGTATATCCTGAATAATCGTTGTCTGCTGCTTTCGCGGGCCACCTGTAACCATCATCTTTGCCGTAAAGATAAGGTTGGTCTACATTTATTTTCAAGGCATGCCTGATGGGATCGGGGCCACTTAATTCCCCTTTTCTAATCGTGCCCCCGATAGCGCTCATACCGGAAGCGCCATGTGCCCATCCGCCATTTCCATTTAGCCCGTCCCCATAAATACTTTCAACAGCCTCGGGATCAACCCATCCGGGATAATAAATAACCCCTTGGGGATCGTCCCTGGCAAGTACCTGCCCCTGGATGAAGTATTCATTACTGCCAGGCATCAAAAAAGCAAACGTGCTGTTGGGTGTCCCCCCGTAGTAATCATTTTCGCAATAAGCAGTGAAACCATCGGGGATGTTTAGTTTATATCCTTGATAACCTACTGATTTACACCTGACAGTCCATTGGTTTTCATGAACTTCTCTTTTCGGATCATCTTCAGATAGTTTCAATAAATAAACCATGTCGCCGCCGATATAGGGCTCGGCATGAAACCCAGCATCTTTATAAACTGCCCCGTCTCCAATGGGATGGTTCCAGATACTGTGCTTGTCGTATGGCCATTGCCATGGGTCTCGCTGCGCGCTGCACAAAATGGTGGCTAGCAATAAACAGGTAATTATTCCATTTTTTTTCATATTAATTAATTTTTAT
>CAZKIR010000410.1:0-3907 GCA_964552835.1 uncultured Bacteroidales bacterium | reverse complement strand
CCCGGTAAGATGCAATATTTTTGGCCAGGACCGGTCCAAGGCCCGACACGTGTGACAATAAATGGGGCGAGGCCGTGTTCACGTTTACCCCTACCAGGTTCACGCAACTTTCTACTATCCTGTCAAGGCTTTCTTGGAGCTTTTTTTGGTCTACATCATGTTGGTATTGTCCCACCCCGATGGATTTAGGATCAATTTTCACGAGTTCGGCCAATGGATCCATGAGCCTACGCCCGATAGAAACAGCCCCCCTGACAGTGACATCATGGCTGGGAAATTCCTCTCGCGCCACTTTTGAAGCCGAGTAAACAGAAGCCCCGCTTTCGTTGACCATGAAAACTATTACATCTTTCGAAAAACGGATTTTTTTAATAAAATGTTCCGTTTCACGGCTTGCCGTACCATTCCCGATGGCGATGGTTTCGATTTTAAAGGTTTCTACAAGGGTAGAAATTTTCTTGGCCGCCTTGCCTGTTTCTTTCTGGGGCGGGTGCGGGTAAATGGTCTCGTTGTGCATGAGGTGGCCCTGGGCATCCAGGCATACTATCTTACAGCCCGTGCGGTAACCCGGGTCGATGGCCAGCACCTTTTTTTGCCCCAGGGGTGGTGCTAAAAGCAATTGCCTCAGGTTATCGGCAAAAACCCGGATAGCCTCATCATCGGATTTTTCCTTGAACTTGGCCTTGTACTCGTTTTCGATAGAAGGTTCTACAAGTCGTTTATAGGCGTCTTCCACGGCCTGTGACACTTGTTCAGAAGCCCCGGTTTGGCCTTTGACGAAAAGGTTTTGCAAGGATTCGATGGCTTCTTCCCTGTCCGGGTGAACGGTAATTTTTAAAAACCCTTCTTTCTCGCCCCGCATCATGGCCAGAAACCGGTGGGAAACGCATTTTTTCAAGGGTTCATGGAACTCGAAATAATCCTGGTATTTTTCTCCTTCTTTTTCTTTGTCTTTTACTACTTTAGAATTAATAAAGGCATCGCGATCAAAATTTCGCCGGGTGATATCCCGGGCACGTTGATCTTCGTTAACCCATTCAGCAATTATGTCACGGGCACCCTGCAAGGCATCTTCTTCCGATTCCACTTCATCAGTAAGAAATTCGGATGCCTTGCCCAACACATCATTTTCTACTTGTTTCATAAGGATTTTTGCCAGGGGGCCGAGGCCTTTTTCCCGGGCTTTTATCCCGCGGGTCTTGCGCTTGGGTTTGTAGGGCAAATACAGGTCCTCTAGCTGGGTAAGGCTTTCGGCAGCTTCTATCTTGGCTTGTAGTTCGGGTGTTAACTTTTCTTGTTCTTTAATGCTCTTGAGGATAGATTTTCTCCGCTCGTCTATCTCGACGAGTTTTTTTAAAAGGTTTTGGATTTCTGTTAACTGAACTTCGTCCAGGCTGCCCGTCATTTCCTTCCGGTAACGGCTGATAAACGGGATCGTGGCGCCCCCTTCGAGCAAGCTAATAGTATTTGATACGCCGTTTCCGGGTAAAGAAAGGAAACCGGCGATTTTTTTCACGTGTTTTGGATCCATTATTTTAATTATTGTATAGAAAATTTACAAAGATCGGAAAATTGCTTGCCCGAAACAATAATTCGTGGAATTATTCGCGGGAGGTTTGTAGGATGGGAGGTTGGGAAGAAGTAAAAAAGTAATTTAAAATAATTTGAGGAAAAGATTCCACTTTTTTTACAAGCATTCAAGAAAAAACTTGTTAATATTGTAATTTATCCGCAAGTTTTTTTTCTTTCCCGTGTCAAAATAGACGAAAACAAGAAACATGGACCGGGCAATGGACGAACAACAGTTGTTAAGCCAAGTAAAAGCAGGCAACCAGGAAGCCTTCGCGGAGATCATCCGCCGCTACCAGGATAAGGTTTTCCTTACGGTCATGGGGTTTGTCCACCAGAAAGAAGACGCGGAAGATGTAACCCAGGAAATTTTCGTGAAAGTATACCGTTCCCTGGATACATTCCGGGGCGATGCCAGCTTTTTTACCTGGTTGTACAGGTTGTCCGTGAACATGGCCATGAACCACGTGCGCGACAACAAAAAACGAAAATCCACCAGGGGGCTTGGCGACATGGTGCCAGCGGGCGAAAAAAAGACTTTAGATTTTCCTGATACTTCCCAGGTTTCACCCGAAAAAAGGTTAGAAGATCAACAAAGGGCGCGGAACCTGGAGGTAGCCCTTAATACATTGTCCGAAAGCCAGCGAAAAGCCTTTCTATTAAGCAAGTACAATGATTTAAGCAATCCCGAAATTGCACGGGTGATGAAAAAAAGCATACCCTCTGTCGAGTCCCTCCTGTTTAGGGCAAAAGTGAACCTGCAAAAGAAATTGTTAGAATGGTATAAAAAAATGGACGGGGACGCACAAGAATAAAATTGAAATGGTGTCTAAACAGATAAAGAACAAGTCTATGAATTGCAAAGCCATACAAGATAAAATCATTTTTTACCTGGAAGGTTCCTTGTCCGGCGAAGAAACGGCGGCTATCAGACAACACCTGGGCTCGTGCGGAAAGTGCCAGGCCCTATCCCAAGAGATAGAAAGCACCCTGGGGTGGATAGAAAAGCAAAAACAGTCGAAGCCTAGCCCGTTTATCCTGACAAGGGTAATGGCAAGCATAGAAAATAGAGAAAGAGGTAAAACTACTTTGTGGCGGGGCGTATTGCACCCGGCCCTCGTGTCGGTGGCAGTGGCGGCCGGGATATTGTTCGGGGTGTTCCTGGGCATAAACCTGGAACAAAATACCCCGGGCAAGGCGGTCGAAAACCTGGAAGCATCATATTACATGGATGATTTTCAACATGAACCGATAGAATCCTTTTTACTGGACCAAGAAAACAACAAATAATGAAGTATCTTTTACAAAAACGAAACGTATTGATCCTGGGTGGATTGTTGATACTGACCATCGGGATTTCTGCGGCAGTAAGCTATCTCGTGAGCCGGCAAACCGGGCCGGTGGCCGGTGGCCCCGTGCTTCCCGAACAAAGGCAGCCTTTTTCCCAACGGCACAGGGACATGCTATTTCAACAAGATATTGGTTTTACCCCGGCTCAAATGAAGGAATTACGGGACATAAGCCGGGAATATCGCCGTAGGGGCAGGAACATCCAAATGCAAATGCATGAAGCCAGGGCCGCCATGGTGCATGAACTAGGGAAAGAAAACCCCGATACGGCAAGCTTGCGCCGGATAGCCCGTGAGATAGGAAACCTGCACGAAGGATTGAAAAATGAAACCATTGACCATTACTTGCAGTTAAAAGAAATCTGTACCAGGGAGCAAGAAGAAAAACTTCAGCATGTTTTCGAGCGATTGATAGGCAGGGAAGGGCACATGGGGCCCGGGGCGCATCCTAGACGGCACCGGATGCGGGATACCAACCGATAGGTTATAACTATTATAGTATAAAAAAAACTTTCCATGTGTCAAGATATTGATACATGATGAAAAGATCATGTCTTGAAAGAGGTGAAAGAATAAATGGCATCTGTTTATAATTAATTAATAACTAAATTTTTAGGAGGAATAAACCATGAAAACAAGAAAGATGAAAAGAAGGCAAAAAGGTAGTTTAACATTGATCATGTTCTTTCTTTTAGCCCAGTTTGCCGCGCTAGCCCAGCCTGGTATGGGCCGCGGCTACCGTGATGTAGATTGCCCCAGGGGCAACTGGCATGAAAGGGTTCCCGGCATTACCAGTGAGCAAGAAGATAAGCTTGACGCTTTGAGTAACAAGCACTGGGACGAGATGAGGGCCTTGCACGAGGCCTTGCGCGACGCGGAAACCTGGGAAGCGCGCGACAAGGCCATGGACAAGATTATTGCCGGGCGGCGTGGTTACCGCGACGAGATTCGAAATGTCCTGAACAAAGAACAAAACGAATGGCTATTTG
>CAZKIR010000409.1:0-3911 GCA_964552835.1 uncultured Bacteroidales bacterium | reverse complement strand
ATACGGCTACTATTATTACTGACAGGGCCATCGACTGGTTAAAAAGTCAGCGTGATGCTGATAAGCCGTTTTTCCTTACCTATTCACATAAAACACCGCACCGCGAATGGGTGCCCGGCCCTGAAGAATATGACCTGTATAAAGATGTTGAGTTGCCATTGCCCACAAATTTTTATGATGATTATTCTACTCGTAGCTCTGCCTTGCAAGAGCAGGAGATGGAAATTTCCAACCACATGAATAAACGAGACCTGAAACTGGTACCGCCGTCATACCTCAATGAAAATCAACTTGCCCGGTTTATGGAGTCATATGGACAGGAAAACGAAGTATATAGGCAAGCCAACCTTAGCGGTAAAGATTTGGCCGAATGGAAATACCAACGATACGCGAAAGATTTTTTACGCTCTGTAGCATCAATGGATAAAGAAATCGGTCGCATGCTTGAATACCTGGATGAGTCAGGGCTGGCCGAAAATACCATCGTGGTATATAGTTCCGACCAGGGATTTTTCCTCGGTGATCATGGCTGGTATGACAAACGCTGGATGTATGAAGAATCGCTGCGAATGCCCCTGATTGTCAGGTGGCCTAAAGTAACACCTCCTGCTTCACGGAATGGCCAGATTGTTCAGAATATTGATTTTGCCGCTACCTTCCTCGATATTGCCGGGATAGAAATCCCTGAAGACATACAGGGGAATAGTATTGTTCCGTTGCTAAATGAACAAGTGCCTGAAAACTGGCGCGATGTTGCTTATTATCACTATTATGCTTATCCTGATTGGCACATGGTGCAGCCACATTACGGAATCCGGAGTGATCGATATAAACTCATTCATTTTTATACTACCGATGAATGGGAAATGTTTGATTTGAAAAACGACCCGGATGAAATGCAGAATGTATATTCAAACCCGGAATATAGGCAAATCGTGAAAACTATGACTGAAAGGCTTGAAAAAAAACGCATTGCAGTTGGAGATACGCTAAAACTTACAGCAACTTCAAAATATCACCGCTAAAAAAATGAATTTTAAAAATAAGGAGATAATAAATGAAAATTAATAATATTATTTTGATTTTCACAATCTCATTCGCTGTTATATTTTCATGTAACCCGGTACAGGATTCTTCTACATTTTCTATTTCCCGGCAGGGAAAAATGTATGTTGTGACAAATAACATTTCTCATTCAACACAGAAAAAGACTGAGAGTTTCAATGAAGCCTTTAACTACGTTACAGGCAAATTGAAGGACAGGGGAGGTAAATTACACCTGCATTCTGGAAAATATGAAGTTAAAGCGCCATTACAACTGGTGAGCAATATCTATGTAGTAGGGGATGGTGTATCATCAGTTCTTTATGTTTCGGATCATTTTACAGGGGGCAATGTTGTGATTGTTGCTGACACCTTAAATGATGTAACCTTAAGCAACTTCACAATCAGACAAAAGAATAATATTGAAGATCTTACCGGGGTGGATTTTAATCATTGCGGTACTTCAAAAATGGTAGGCCTTTCAGTGTTCGGGCTAACCGGTAATGGGGTGAGTTTAACCAATTCCACTTTCCTGAGCGAAATACATGGATGCAAAATCGGAGGCATTGGTAAAAGTGGCATTCTATTGTCTGGTTTAGACAAAGGGCGCGGAGGGGATTGGATACCCGGCTTGATTTCAAACAACATTGTTTATGACTGTGAAAGAGGGGTTGAACTTAACCGTTCGCTTTGTATAAATATTGTTAACAATGTAGTTTACCAGCCGCGCCAGGAAGCTTTTTACCTTTACCGTAGCAACAGTAATCTCATTGCTGGTTGCCGTGCAATGCACACCGGAGGGGTTGCCGTAAAGGCAGTATCTTCACATGAACTGAACGTGTCATCAAATGTTTTTTGTTGGACTGAAAAAGAAGGCATTTTACTTGATGACATTGCCTGGGCCACGATTACAGCAAATGAAATTATTGATAACGGAAGTTATAATCCCATGGATTCCATTAACATGAAATTAAATTTCGATGGTAAAACAAGGCCGTTCAGACTAAAGGCAAGTCAGGAGCAAATAGAAAATGTAGGTTATTATTCCGGGGTAAAACTTTTAAACAAGTGCCGCGGAGTCGTGGTTTCGTCTAACGCTATCTTTAATTGGCCTGCAGCCCATAAAATGAAATACGGGATTGAAGAAGACGAAACCTGCTATGACAATGTATTTAATGCCAATAATATAAACTTTGCTAAAGAAGGTGATGTCCTTTCGCTGGGGGAAAATTCGAGAAACATCGGTAATGTTGCACATTTACCCGTGCCTCATGCCGGAGATATGAGTATTTTAAAAGAGGGCAACCGGATGATGCAGGGATGGGACGAAAGGTTGATGGATTATTATATTAACAAGCAGCTTAAATAGTGCCAGTCAGAATAATTAAAAAATAAACATTATGAATTACTTTTTAAAAATACGGATTATTGCATTAATGGTTTTTTTTTTAATCTGCCACTTTACCATGGCGCAAAATATATTCGCGCCACCAAAAGAGATTTCTCAGGGTAAAGTTCAGGGTATCTCGGCTCTCGTTGCAGCTGATCTTAACGGTGATGACCTTAAAGATGTTGTTGTTTTTTCGGGTAAATTACCGGGGGAAAGTATTGTATTTGAATGGTACCGGCAAACGGCAGAAAATGAATGGATCAGGCATGTTATCGACTATGAAGGAATTTTAGGTGGGGAAAATACTGATTTTATTGGCTCTGCAAAGGCCTGCGATTTCGATAACGATGGCGACATGGATTTTGTATTTACGGTGGACGGCCATAAAACAGGTCCCATTAAAGTCTATTTGTGGGAAAACCCTGGCCATGACAAATGCACTCGGGAAAGCTGGCCTCACCACCTGATAGCATCCGTTACCGGTGTTCATGCAAATGATATGCGCCTCGGAGATATGGATGGCGATGGAAAAACAGACATTGTAATCAGACATAAAGAACCGGACGATGTCAAGATTCTTTTTCAAAACAACCTGAAAAACTGGGACGTAAAATCGGCCCTGCCCGGTTATGAAGGCGAAGGGCTTGCATTAGGAGACCTGAATAACAATGGAAGAATTGATATTGCATTTACGGGCTACTGGTTTAAAGCGCCGGAAAATTCCAGGAATGAAGATTATTCATCGGCCTTTATTATTGATGAAAATTTTCATTCCACTAATCCGGGTTCGAAAGATGATATCGGAGATATTAACGGGGATGGGCGAGACGATGTCATTATTTCACCGGCTGAATCATTTCCTAACTATGGTGGTGATAATTATGTGCTCGCCTGGTACGAGTGTCCGGTAGATCCTGAAACAGGTACCTGGAAACAGCATATCATCGAAAACGATTATAATGAAGGCCATTTTATACGGCTTGCCGATTTTGATTCTGACGGTGATCTTGATATTGTAAGCGGACGCGCATGGAATACTATTGATATACGACTTTATTTAAATGAAAGTGGCAAATTTAAGAAAGGAATTACTATAGCCGAAGGAATAGGAGGTTATTCAGGTGCTGTATTCGATATGGATAACGATGGAGATATAGACATGGTAATTGAAGATACTTATTCAGGAAAAAATAAACCCTGGTTTTTTGAAAACATTTTTAACCCGTAACAGGAATTTAGGTGCCCATAAACGGATGATTAGTTAATTAGTCTGCAAGAAAACTTGCAATTAATTGTTATACAATGAATTAATATTAATAACTTGTTTGAATATAGTAGGATTTTCTCTTGTTAATATTGCTGAAATTACAGATATTCAGGGTATTAAACAAACGAGATTCACCTATTTTGATTATACCCTCGAACAAGATTCAAAAATGAGACAGAGATTCGAACAACAAATGACATTAGGAACCAT
>CAZKIR010000408.1:994-3916 GCA_964552835.1 uncultured Bacteroidales bacterium | reverse complement strand
GGCGAATTTGAATACGGGGCAAAAGTTGAAGTGGAGGTCCTCCCATTTCGTTCGTCTCTAATAAAAGTTTCAAACAATCCGGAAAGGGAAAGGTTGAGAGTTGAAGGATGCCGTTACGAAGTGGTACGCGAAGTCTCCGGCAAACCGGTTGAGATTAAGTTATTGGGATTCCCCGGAGAAACTACAGATATTAAAATTGTAGGCAAAAACCGTGATTTTAAAAAAGCTACCATTGACGGCAAAAACCAGTACAGGTTAATAAACGGGAAATCGGTAAAGCTTGCTTTCGAAGGAAAGCCATGGCAGCACTCCTATCATCGAAAATTGACTGCTTTAAAAGAAATAGAAATTCCTGATGATGCTGAAAGCATTTATGAAGCTACTTGTTTTGCCGCTGACAACAATGCACTTGAAGTAAGGTCGCTGCAGCGTTCCGGCAAAACAAAAATTCCTCAGGTAAAAGCAGCCCGTGATGCCTTTTTTAACCAAACCCGTTTTATTGTGCGCGAAATTTGGGACAAGTATCTGTTTGATGGAGACCCCAACACAGCCTTTTCTGTTAATTTGCGGTGGGACACTCCCGACATGAGACGCAACGCGTTCAGACTCGATATGGGTAAAACAATGTCGCTTGATTCGTTGGTTTTACGAGCACCTGACATTAATGCCATACAACCCCTTAAATTGGATGAAGGTATAGACTTGATGGTCTCTTCTGATTTGAAAACATGGCAAGGTGTTAAATCAATGGTTGATACAACCTTAATTTTCGATTTAAGTAGTATCGGGTCTTTCAGGTATGCCAAATTATCGCAGGGAATGATGCGTATGACAGAAGTAGAGGGCTATTATCAAGGTCAGCTGGTTGACCGTTCCAACTGGAGGGCTTCCAATTTATTTGAGCATATTAACCCGTGGAGTTGGCCTCCTCATAAAAGGTATTATCCCCGTAAAGCATGGGTTGATAGTTTTGTTTTGAATGAAATTCCGGAAAACAGCTATCTCGCTATAGCCATAAATGGCGAGCACGGAACAGAGGGCGCTTATGCCGGAGTGAAAATAGACGGTGTTTATTACGGTTGCCCCGACCGAGCCCCTTCATTCGACAGTAATACATGGGAATGCGATGTTCAACAGGTTAATAAAAATTACACTTATTTTTTCCCGTTAACAGCTGATATGCAAGGAAAAACGATTGAAGTTTATACGCTTGCTTTCCATGAGGAGAAAACCGTTTTGAAACCCGAAGTGTATATGACTGCATACCCAATTCCTTTTCAAGAAAAAATATTAATGCTTGAGGAATAATGCCAATGGCAAGTTGTAATATCCGAAATATGAGCCTGATCCTAAAAGCTCCACTTAGGAGCAGGCTTATGTTTATGTTGAAATAAGTTTAAGTTAATCTTTGAATTATTCCAAATCTTTTAATTTCAAAAGCACAACTCCATGTGCAGGTACTTTGGAACTATAACTGCTTTTAAATTGCCCCAAATTTTTCTGCCTCCACACATCGCGAACCAAAACATCGCTTTCAAAACCAATGTGGGCAAAATCTATTTCAATATTCGCGGTATTCAGCCCCTTGTTGAATAAACCTATGGCATAACTGCCATCGTAAAGTTTTTTTGCATACACTTCTTTTAAATCTTGTTTGTTGATGCATTTGCCTTGTATGCCCAGTCTGTCCTGGTTGATTTCAATCACCTCGGCATTGGTAATAAGGCTAAGCGTAAAATCATCAAGTTGCGATAAGTCGCAACCAAGCATCAGCGGTGCAGCCATAATTGCCCACATACTCATGTGGAAATATTGTTCATCAGCCGAAAGGCGTGATGCATGCATGGTTTCCTGGATACTGGTATAGCCCAATACCATCATGTCGGGGTCGTTCCAATGGCCTGGGCCTGCATGTTCAGCCCACTTATTGTTATATTCCGATAAGGCCACTACACAAGACCAGGAGTCAAGAATATCGCCTGTGGTACGCCACAAGTTGGTTAATGTTTTCCAATGTTCCACTTCACTATAAGGTGCAGCGTTCGATATGGAGAAAACCATATCGCGCCCGGTATTTTTCATGGCTTCGAACATGGCTTTGGTATGTGGTACAGTGTTTGGCCACCAGTCGTATTTCATATAATCCACGCCCCAGTCAGCCCACTGCCTGGCATCGGCTTCATGGAATGGATAAATACCAAATTCGATATTGTGAAAATCGTTTGTACCATCGGGCTTGTCAGCTGATGAGCCTATATACTTGTAATCGCTTCCGAATGCCCCGGCATAAGTCGTTTTCCAGGGCGAAGAGTAAATGCCGAACTTATAGCCCGCTGAATGAATCGTATCTGTCATTGCCTTTATATCCGGAAATTTGTTATTGGGTTGAATGGCATGATACTTCCCCCCACGTTGACCTTGCCACCCATCGTCGATGTTGATGTATGTCCAGCCATAATCACCCAAACGGTGCTGTTTAAAAGCATTCAGGGCCTGCATCACTTTCTCCTGGTCAATAGCAGCACCCCAAACGTTCCAACTGCTCCAGCCCATGGGTGGTGTGAGCGCGATTTGTTCATTTACAATAATCTTTATTTCTTCTACAGCTTTTCCTGCATTGTTTTGTGCCATAAGTGTTACTTTATACTCACCTTTTTCAGTTTTTCCATAAAGCATGCCTGTTTCAGGGTTTATGCTAAGCCCTTGTGGTAGGCCATTTGCACTGAATGTCATTGGTCTCATGCCTGAAACCGCTGGTTGAAAATGCAATGGAGAACCCTGCCTGTTACCAAATATTTTGGCACCATTAAAACGGGGCGAGTCCGGAGCCTTCGGAGTTAAAATATAGGGTGCTCTTTTTTCGGGGACAAAGGTATATGGTTTCTCTCCCTTATATGTGATTTTTGTATCACCCATAAGGGC
>CAZKIR010000408.1:0-984 GCA_964552835.1 uncultured Bacteroidales bacterium | reverse complement strand
CCTTGTAGTGAAATATCAAATGCTTCGCCTTTGTCGAAAAAGCCCATAAATTTACTCTGCCACAGTATTTTATCATCACCAATTATCCTAAATTGCACCTTGCATGAAGCCGGATGGTAATCCTGCTGATGGTCGTGGCCTGTCACACCCGAAATTTTAACTGCATCGCTATTCAGTTTTATATACAGGGCGGCATGGGGGTGAATATTAATCCCCCTCTCGTATTTTTTATAATCGATTTCAATGGGCTTGCCCAGAAAAGTAGTATCAATTGTTACAGGTTTATGGATCTGTTCGGCAAGGGTTAAATCCAGCTCATCAAGCCAAAGTGTCTTTGACGTTTTTTCGCACGATATTACCAATAATAGAACAGTAAAAATGTATATGGCCAGATAAATTTCCCTTTGTAATTTCATTATGATATTGAATAAAATAATTACAGTACCCGATGCTAAATTAATAATTTTATTTTAGGACCTCGTTGAGGTTTTAAAAAAATATTTATTATGTAATTAGTGACTCTAAGCCGCTCGGCAAGCTCTAAGAGAATTTTTCGGTCCTGGCTCTCGTGCATCAGCTTGTAATCAACAATTAATCAAGCACCTTGTTAATAAGACGACCATTTTTATTCTTTTCAAAATTCCACTATTTTTACCCTCGTAAATAATTACAAAAACAACTTTAATAGTATGAAAAATTATCCCGTTTTACTACTTGCCAACCTGCTTTTGTCTTTTTCATTTGTTTCTTGTGATCAGGCAAAAACAGACAAATCTTCCGAACCCATCCGCATTTACAGCGAAAACCCGTTTTACTGGGAATATAAAGGGGAACCTGTTTTGCTGGTCGGCGGTTCGAAAGAAGACAATCTGTTTAACCATCCCAACGGACTGGAAAACCACCTCGATATTTTAAAGGAAAACGGCGGAAATTTCACTCGAATATATTTTTAGTTGAACATTAATAATCAATATTTTATATTTA
>CAZKIR010000407.1:656-3916 GCA_964552835.1 uncultured Bacteroidales bacterium | reverse complement strand
TATATTTATTAATGCTAGCATTGTGATTTTTTCATACGTGATGTACACCTTAGACGAGAGGACTATAAACCTATTCAACACCAGTTATTTGATTTATTCTTCAGTATTCGTTACATTTGGGCTTTTTCGATTTATTCAGTTAAGTGAATTCAATGATCTTAATAAAGAAGGCGATCCCACAATTATTATATTGAAAGATAGGTTTATAGAATCAGTTTTGTTAGGTTGGATAGTATACATTGTTTTATTATTATATGTTGTATGAGAATTGCAGTTTTTGATTTCGATAGGACTTTGTTCAGGAAAGATACAATTATTGAACTTGCGAAATATTTTTATATGAAGAAAGTGGTTCATCCTGGTTATTTTATTTCCCAATTATACTATACCATATGTTATTCAATGAAGATGTTGTCAACTAAACAATATAAGGAGAAATTCTTGGGTTTCTTGAATAATTTGAACGAAAAAGATGTGCTCAATCTATTGGATGAATTCTGGAAATATTATTTTCCTTCTTTTTTTAATGAGCTACTTTTAAAAGAAATACATTCACTAAAAGCAAGAGGAATCAATATTGTTGTTGTCACGGCTTCTCCTGGTGTATTCGTAAAACCCGTTTTGAAATATCTTGAAATAGATTATTTAATTGCTACAAGTATGGTTTTTGATCATGGAAAAGTAAGTATCCAAGGCAATAATTGCAGGGGACAAGAAAAAATTGCCCGGCTTAAGCAAACATTTAATTTAGGAACAACAAAAATCGTGGCAGCATATAGTGATAACAAGGATGATATAGAATTATTAAAGATGGCAGATGTAGGATATCAAGTTAATAAAAGAGGAAAGATAAAGAAATTTTTAAGCCCTTGAACGTGATAAATGAAATTACCGATAAAAGACTTATTAAGCTATTGAAAAAAAGAAACTTTGAAACTGGATTGCTCAATCAGTTGAAGATTTCTTATAGACCATTAATTTGCCCGTTTAACATGGTTTTAAAGCAAATTGAAGAAAAGAAGAGTATTTTTGATATCGGCTGTGGTTCTGGGCAATTTTTGTTAATACTAGCAGAATTTATGAAACCATCGAAGCTTGGAGGTATTGAAATATCAAGTGAACTGGTCAATAACGCAAAAAATATACTTTTTGCCTATAATGGTTCTATCCCTGTTGATATTTCTACATTTGACGGTGAGTCTATTCCTGATAATATTTATAAGTACGATATTGTAACACTCCTTGATGTTCTCCATCACGTACCACGAGAAAAACAAGTTTCTTTTTTAAGGCAAATTGTCTCGCGAATGAAACCTGGTGCTAATTTGATCTTAAAAGATATTAATCGTGAGTTTCCCATGGTATGGGTCAATAAAATCCATGATTTAATGTTATCGGGAGAAATTGGACATGAAATTCATTACAAGAAAGTTGTCTCCCTATTAAAAGATGTTAAGTTGGAAATAATTAGCGTTGAAAAGACGAATAAACTCTGGTATCCACATTACGTGATAAAAGCAATCAAAAACTAGTTTATTATGGTTTTAAAAAAAATTGATGTAAAACGGTTCTCTGTAAAGAATATTATACCAATTGCTATTTTTACCTTATTATCCTTGTTTTCGATATATAAATTGATAACCACGCAACCTAAGTTATATGGTGATGGAACAGAATACCTTTTTATGCAAGAAGCTATACGAAATCATTTTTCGCCTGATATCCAAATCCAAGACTTACAAAGTGCCCAGGAAATTCTTAATGAAGCTGGATTCAAGCATGAAAACAGGTATTTGAAAGGTTTACAAGGTTTCGTGTCTAAGAAACATCAGCCCATGAAACAATACTGGGGGGTTTTTACTTCTAAAGATCAAAAATACTATTGCTATCATTTCTGGTTTTATTCTGCTGTCACTGCACCCTTTGCCGAAATATTGAGTTTGTTTAACCTTTATCAGTTAAATAGTTTTCAGCTTGTTAATTATTTAATTATTTTATTTGTGGTATTTTATGCCCTTTTTTTTTCTAAATTAGATAGTATTAAGAAAATTGCCGCCTCACTGTTCTTCATTCTTTCCGGAATTTTATGGTACGCTAAACTGTCTCATCCAGAGGTTTTTTCTGCATCATTTATTTTTATCTCCTTGTTGTTTATTCAGCAGCGTCGGTATGGGTGGAGTATATTCTTTTGCGGAATAGCTGCTCTTCAAAACTTGCCTCTCGTGCTGTTTGCCCCCTTTATATTTATAGCCTACTTGAGTTTCGAGAAATTCCAGGTAAAATATTTCATCTGGTATGGGGCCATCAGTATCATATCCATTATCCCGCTCCTTTTTTATTATTATCATTTTAACGTGATAAGCTTAATATCTTATGGAAATCTTCTAAGCCATGATTATGTTTCCCTAAAGCGGTTTTCTAGTGTTTTTTTTGATTTAAACCAGGGGATGATTGTTAATATCCCCGTCATGCTCCTTATTTTTATTATAGCTTTTTTGTTGAATATCCGGAAAAGGAAAAATGCATATTCGTTCAATAATTTTATTTTATTTATCGTGTTGCTAATAAGCTATCCATGTATTCAACAACATAATTGGAACTCTGGCGGTTTAAGGTATGTTTCTTGGATTTCAATGTTTATAGTGGCATGGCTGGTTTTTGAAATTGATTGGAATAAGAAGTATAATAAAACAGTATTATTGCCAATTATTGTCATTCTTCAATTGACTTATATTATTTCTGAGCCAAATAGGAAATCAGTTAAATTCAATCGACTATCAAATTGGGTTTTTAATCATTGCCCTTCACTTTATAATCCCGTTCCCGAGATATTTGGGGAGAGGGTATTAAATCATGAAGTTTCGGTTTTTACGAGATTAACGGACACGTATTATTACAAGGACAAAAAGGGCATAATCCGTAAAATATCCGTACATTTAGATAGTCTTTCAACTCTCTCAATATCCCCAATTTATGATGGGATTATTGCTCAGGCAAAATTCAAATCCAAGATCATTGAAGGTAGGACATATATTAATATACCAAGGAACGCTTTAAAATCTAAGCAATATTCATTATCATGTTCATGTGAAAAATCTTCAAATAATAAAGAATATATAATATCGGATAAAAAAGAAAAGCTAATGTTTGATTTAAAGCATGCGACTTCAAACAATGCTTTTGATGGAAACATGTCTATTGCAGTTCCACCTGGAAAAACGATTCGACTGGGGAAACGTGGACATGCATCTTGAGGTGAA
>CAZKIR010000407.1:0-646 GCA_964552835.1 uncultured Bacteroidales bacterium | reverse complement strand
CGGATAATTCAATTCGCTTGGGTGATAGGTTTACTATAAGTGCTTGGCGTTTTCCGGTTAACTCGAGTTCAACTATAATAGCTAAATCAGAATCACGAAGAAATTTCTTTTACTTTGATAATATAAATATTGAAAAGAATAAAAATCATGGATGGGAATATATCAATCTTGATTTTTTCATCCCCGTAGATCCGGTAAAAAACGAGCTTTGGTTGTTTTTCGGAAACGAAGGTAAAGATACCGTATATTTTGATAATATACAACTAGTTAAATACGTCCATCAGGGCAACCGCATTTAAAAAAGTAGAGAATTAATTTGGGCCGGAATGTTTTGATAGTTATATTTGTGCCGTCATTAATACCAAAGAGTGCATTAAAATAAATGACAAAAACATTGGGTCCAGAGAGCCACGCGGCAGAATTCTTGAAACACTTCTCTTGTTTGAAAGACCCACGCAGAACAACAAAAGGCAACTTACAACATCTTCTATCGGACATCATAATCCTTACTGTATCAGCTATTATGTCCGGTGCCGACAATTGGGAATTGGCCAGAACTGAAAAATATATCCAGGAAATGGATGGTATCAGTTTCAGAACTCAACTTATTTAAGGATTTATCGAAAACCGAATCGCAAGTTAAAAG
>CAZKIR010000406.1:0-3991 GCA_964552835.1 uncultured Bacteroidales bacterium | reverse complement strand
ACATTATTCTATAAACTGGTATCATCTTAAATCCGTCTAAGTCAGTTGTTCTGATCCTCGCTTTACCTGGCCAACGCGTTTGCCTTGTTCGTGCTAAAAAAACGGGCGCCCCTGCTCGACGTGAATTTGGCCCGGGTGTTAAGCCGGTTCTTCTCGCCGCGGGAATACAAGGACGTGCGGCACGACAAACCCATGCAAGAACTGGCCAGGAAAGTGGTGCAGGTAAAAGGCCCTATCCGGCTCAACTGGGCCATTATCGACTTCGCGGCCCTGGTGTGCAAATCAAAAAAACCCCTCTGCGGGGAATGCATGCTGAACCAGCGTTGCGCTTACTACGCGGGGAAGTAGGGCCATGTCATGTTTACTTTTTTAGTTGAACCACTGCCAAGGTTTTCAACCATTGGCAAGGACTGGCCCGTCAGTGGTCTACGACTAAACGACATGTTAGTCTTGACATGATACTAGCGCCCCAAAATGCTACATTTTCTACGAGGGTAGATGATGATTTAGCCAAAGTTAGGCGAATGTCACGCTCAAACTTAAACCTAAGAAGTTGTCGCAATGCACAGGCCAAGCTCATTCCCCGGTTAAAAAATTCAAAAAATTATCAGGTGTAATTAGCTAATATTCAGCATTATGATATGTTTCTTTCCATAAGCGGGGCGGTTTTGTTTTTTTATTCCCCCATTTAAATTTTTTTCATAATACCGATGAATCCAGGTCATAACCTTTCTATATTTATAAAAACTTAAAAACCAAACTTTACTAAATTTTTATAAATTTAGCAAGTTCAATGTGGTTATTTGGCTCAATATATTTTTTCCTATTTTTACAGTTTTAAAGCCAGGGTAAAAAATAATGCACAGTGCCAATATCCCAAAAATAAAGAAATGACCGAAACCTACCTTCTTCTAGGCTCGAACCTGGGCAATCGCATGTTGCATGTTAGCCGGGCCATCGTGGCCATCAACAAGGAAATCGGGCAAATCCAAGAACGTTCCCCGGTATACGAAACTGAGCCATGGGGCTTCGAGCACGAGAAGGCTTTCATCAACATAGTGATAAAAGTTGAAACAAGTTTGCCCCCCCGGGAAATCCTGAAAAGCATTCACCATATCGAGAAACAAGCAGGTAGAGACCGGAAAGCAGGGGCCGGTTACCAAGCTCGCGAGCTGGATATTGATATCCTTTTTTACGGACAGGAAATCATCCGCGAAAAAGATCTGACCATTCCCCACCCCGGTTTGCACGAGCGGCGATTTACCCTGGCGCCCTTGGCCGACATGGCCCCTGGCCTCGTACACCCCGTTTTGCAAAAAAACATGCAACAATTGCTCGATGAATGCCAAGACGAGGGGGAAGTGAAGATTTTTGAGTTATAATTGAGCCATTCTTTTTACCGTGAAAAACTCAAAGCAACACCTTTTAAGTTTCTTATTACCAGTAGTATATTGCCAGATTTAAAATAAAAAAGAACCATGCAACTTTTTTAACCCTGGATTGTCATTAATAAAAAATTACGGGGGCACCCCCTTTTTAACGATCTATTTAAGATTTTTTAACCTGTATTTCAGTTTATTATAAAATAAATTCATGAGATTTGAACTTTTTTACCGGGGAAACGTAATATACTTTGGAAACTATCGTTATACAAATAGTTTTTAATGTATAAAACGTATCTTTTGTTATTATGGCAAATGAAGAATTAAACACGATTTTAGAAAGGGTCCGCGACCTGTATTACCGTTACGGGATCAAAAGCGTGACCATGGACGACGTGGCCCGCGAACTGGGCATGTCGAAAAAAACCTTGTACCAGCATGTGAAAGACAAGCACGAACTCGTGGAAAAAGTACTAAAACGGGAAGTGTATAAAAGGGAATGCGACATGGAAGCATTGAGTGGCAAGACCCTCAACGCCATAGAGGAAATTTTGGAAGTAAACCGGCAAATCAACATCATGAACCGGGAGCATAATCCCTCGATGGATTACGACCTGAAAAAATATTACCCCGAACTCTACCGGGAGTTGCACGAGGTAAGAAGGGAAAGGATGTACAAGTCGATATTGGAAAACCTGAAAAAAGGCCAGAAAGAAGGTTTATATCGCGAGGAACTGGACGAGGAAATTATTGCCAAACTGCAGGTTATCCGGTTTGAATGCATGGCCAACGCGGAAGTGTTCACCAAGGAAGAAATCATGACCCCCCATTTTTTTAACGAGATGTTTACTTTTTACATAAGGGGGATAGCAAACGAGAAAGGAATTAAATTTTTAGAAAAAAACCAATGGGAAAAATAAACCATCTAAAAATATACAGGTATATGACAACAAGAAAAAGAATACTCATCGCTATTTTATTTATTGGTTTCACAAGCCTTGCCTGCTTAGCCGAGGGGAACGGCCCATTGCCCGATAGAAGCCAAAAAGAAATGGCCTTTACCTTACAAGAAGCCTGGGACTATGCCTTGCAGTACAACACCCAAATGCAAAATGCCCGGCTGGATGTAAAGATCGCTGACAGGCGCGTTTGGGAAACCACGGCCATGGGCTTGCCACAAGTTTCGGCCTCGGGGGATTACCAGCATATCCCAGGGGATATCCCCACCTTTGAATTTGGCGGGGGCATGGGCGAAACCTTTGGCATGATTTTTCAAGCCCTGGTTGAACTTGGATACGATCCCACTAAGTTACCCGACCAGAGCAACTTTGAATCAGAACCGGTAAAAATTGCCGTGAAAAATTCTACTACCTACTCGGCCACGGTTTCCCAGCTCATTTTTAGCGGGGAATACATCGTGGGCTTACAGGCCTCCCGGACCTATAAACAACTTTCCAAAAACCAGGAAGAAAAACAAGAACTGGACGTGAAACAAATGGTCGCAGGAACATATTTTACCATCTTATCGCTGGAAAGCAACCTGGAAACCATGAAATCATCACGGGAAAACCTGCAAAACAGCATCAAGGAAATGGAAGCCATGTACAAGAGCGGGATGATAGAAGAAACGGACGTGGATCAATTGAAAATTAACCTGGGCAATGTCGAAAATGGCATCCGCTCGTTGGATAGGCAAGTAGCCATTTCATATAACTTGCTAAAAATCCAACTGGGACTGGAAGTGAAAGACAAGATTGCCCTGTCACAAGGCATTGAAGAAATTATCTTACAACTAAACCTGGAGGGCGCGCGCGACAGTAACCAGTTCGTGCTGGAAGAGAACATCGATTACCGGAGTTTCACGACCCAGGAAGAAATAGCGGAACTAAACGTGAAAAGGGAAAAATCAAAATACCTGCCCCAGCTCAGCACGTATTACCGCTACTCGGACAAAACCAACAAGCCGGATTTTGACTTCACTATTAACCACACCATTGGCGTGAACCTTTCCGTGCCCATTTTTTCAAGCGGCATGAAACACTCGAAAGTTCAACAAGCCAAGTTAGAATTGGAAAAATTACGAAATTCCAAGCAAGTGTTGGAAGAAAACCTGTACATGCAAGCAGAACAAGCCCGTGCCGAGTATCAAAACGCCCGGGACGAATACCAGATAACCCAGAAAAACCTGGAATTGGCCAAGAAAGTATACGACCGGACAAACCTGAAATACAAGAAAGGCACCGCCTCGAGCCTGGACGTGAGCCAGGCACATGGCCAATACCTCGACAGCAGCAACAAGCACACCAGCGCGATCATTAAATTATTGAACGCGAAAATCAAACTGGACAAAATATTAAACCAATTATAAAAAACACTCGATAAAGCGATAGAAAATGAAAAAATTAATTTTAATACCCGTTTTGATCTTGGGATTTTTAACCGCTTGTAACCCCGATGACCCGGAAAAAATCAAACAGAAAATCGTGGCACATGAGCAAAAAATCAACCAGTACGAGGACAAGATCGAAGAATTAAAAGATAAATTGAGAAAAGATTCTATTTTTCTTGATAAAAAATTTCAAATCCCGGTTATCGTGAAAGAAATGGAA
>CAZKIR010000405.1:0-4018 GCA_964552835.1 uncultured Bacteroidales bacterium | reverse complement strand
TTGAACTGGAAGTTAAAGAAAAAAACGAGGGCACGCTGGTATGCGAAGCCACGAATTTTGGTGTTATAAAGGGAAAAAAAAGCGTGAACATCCCCAGGGTACCTATTAATTTGCCCGCCCTTAGCGAAAAGGACCGGGAATATATTCATTTTGCTATCGAGCATAACCTGGATTTTATCGCCCATTCATTCGTTCGTAACAAGAATGATATACTTGAAATTCAAGAAATACTGGATCAGCACGGTTCCGATATCAAGATCATCGCGAAAATTGAAAACCAACAAGGAGTCGATAATATTGATGAAATTTTGGAATATGCTCATGGGGTAATGGTGGCCCGCGGCGACCTCGCGATTGAAATACCTTATGAAAAAATTCCGGGGATACAAAAAAACCTGATCAACAAGTGCATTAAAAAAAGAAAACCCGTGATCATTGCCACGCAAATGTTGCATAGCATGATTACCAACCCGCGCCCCACGAGAGCTGAAGTAAGCGATATAGCGAACGCTATTTATAGCAAGACCGATGCTATAATGCTTAGCGGTGAAACAGCTTATGGTAATTACCCGGTAGAATCGGTATGCACCATGGCAAAAGTAGCCGAAGAAGTGGAAAAAAGCCGGGGAGACATGCACGACATACCTGTAATCGTGCTAAATAACGATATTTCCGCTTTCTTGACAAAAAAAGCAGGGGAGTCATCAATTGAAATGTGTTGCAAGGCTATCGTGGCAGATAGCCTATCGGGACGTACCATTCGTGGACTGTCGGCTTACCGTGGCCGGAAGTTGATTTTCGCCCAATGCTATAATCATCGCTTGATGAGAGAATTGGCCTTAAGTTTCGGGGTTTATGCCGACTTCATGGAGCCCCGCGACAATGCCCACGAGTTCATACACTCCGCCTTGACCTCTTTGTTGAACAAAAGCAGGTTGACCGAAGAAGACCGGGTAGTTATCCTGGCCGGGAATTTTGGCAAACAACAAGGGGCATCGTTCATCGAGATTAGCTCTGTAAAAAACCTGTTGGGTGAATAGCAAAGGGAATTATTTTCTCCCGGGGCAAACGGGAATTAGTCGTGATAATGTTACGATTGTTTAGATAGATTAAAATATTTCTGGTATCATGTATAAAAAAATCATCATCTCTTTGGTTTCCGGCTTTTTGCTTACCGGGGCCATTTTTGGCAAAGATTCCTTTCCGTTTTCAGAACATGCTGAATTTTCGCTCCTCACCAATACCCCTGGCGAGGAGCTATATACCATTTTTGGTCATAGTGCTATCCGCTTTAGCGACACGACAAAAGGAATCGAGCGGGTTTATAATTATGGCACTTTTGATTTTAGCACGCCGAATTTCTACCTTAAATTTATCAAGGGGAAATTAAATTATTTCTTGTCAGTAAATAATTTTCAGGGATACCTTTCCGGCACATACCCCGTGCAAACGGTATACGAGCAAAAATTCAGGCTCTCGGGCGAACAGAAACTTGAATTGTTAAAATTTTTAGAAACCAATTATATCCCGGAAAACCGGTTTTACTTGTACGATTTCTTTTTTGATAATTGTGCTACCCGGATTCGCGACGCGCTTGTTACCACTTACGGTGAAGACATTAGTTTTGATTTGTTCTCCTCTGGAGATGAAAAGACTTTTCGCGAACTGCTGGATGCCTATATTAAGAAATACCCGTGGTTGGATTTTGGAATAGACCTGGTGCTCGCCATGCCAACCGATAAGGTTGCTACACCCTCCCAGTACATGTTCCTGCCAGATTACTTGATGGAAGCCTTTGCCATGGCCACCCTTGAAGACGAGAAAGGGGAAATGAAAGCATTGGTCAAAGAAACCCAGGTCGTTAAGGAAGGCAAACAAACCGGGCACGGGTATTCTTATTTCCTTACCCCGGTTTTCCTGTTTTGGGTTTTGTTTGGTTTTATTGCCATTATTTTCGTGTTGGAATTGCGCAGCCGTACCATTTATCATTGGTTCGACAGGTTTTTCTTGTTCGTGACCGGCCTGTTGGGCATCGTGCTGTTATTATTATGGTTCGGGACCGATCACGCCGTTATGAAAAATAACCTAAACATTATTTGGGCCTTGCCATTGCACGCGATAATGGCTTTTTTATTGAACAAGAAAGGTAAGTTTCAGGATTTTATTAAAATCTATTTCTTGGCCACTTCCATCTTGTTAATCTTGTTTTTTATCTTTTTACCAGTGATACCCCAGGTATTTCACGCGGCGGTATATCCCCTGGCCCTGATCTTGTTGTTCCGTTCATCCAGGATTTTTTGGTATTATAGGAAGACAAAACTGGTATAAAAGCTTATTTGGCTTATGCATAAGATAAATTTTTATAATTAAAACCTCTAAAGCTTTTAATTATCGTTAAGTAAAGGATACACGCCCCCCCCTGTCTCCTGCCTACTTATATTTATTCCATCCCGGAAAGGTTTTCCCGAAATTTACCAATAAAAACCCTGAGTTTTTCTATATCCTTGTTTTTAATGACCTCGATGAGTTCGGACAAAGTAGCGTTGATTTTTTCCAGTTGCCCCACCGTGTATGGATTGAACAATATCTCGGCTAGCAGGTAATCATCTTCCGATAATAGTCCCTTGGCTATTTCAAGGTGTTTACGGAAAGTGGTGCCTGGGGCTTCTTGTTTTTTCATGGTGGCGGCGAACACCATGGTAGATGAAAAAGGCACCGACAGGGAATAAGCCGTGGTTTTGTCATGTTCCTCGAAGGTATATTCAAAAATTTTCAGGTTAAGCTGCTTGTAAAAATGCCTGAAAAATTTTTTGCCTTCCCCGTCTGATTCCTTGATAATGATTGCATTTTCCTTGCTCAATTCTTTCACGTTGGCAAAAGTGGGGCCAAACATGGGGTGGGTCGAAACAAACCGCATCCCGGTCCGGGGATAATACTTCACTAACCCGTTTTTTACCGAGGTAATATCGGATAATATGCAATCTTTTGACAAGTATGGTATTACCTCATCAAAAGCCTTGGTGGTATACTGCAGGCTTACCGCGTTGATCAAGATATCAGGGTTAAATTCCCTTATCTCATCATAGCCAGTGAAACGGTACGCGTTGAAAAAGTAACGCAATTTTTTTTTGTCAAGGTCAAATATCCCAACCTCATAATCCAGGCACAAAGATTCCACGAACCAGGAACCCATTTTTCCAGCGCCCAAGACAAGTATCTTGTAATTATGCATATTATTGTTATTCGTTTGTTCTTTTCATCATAAGGAAACCTTCATTTTGCTATAAAGGTATTATCCTTTCTTTATTTTTCCTGAAAGATAACTCGCGTTGCACGGGATGAATTACACCCGCCCATTAACATTACTAAAACGCCTTTATCTAAGCCCCGGGCCCTAATTTATGCTTTTTCAATATTATTCTTGGCCTTCGTCTTTTACCCGCTTAATCCGTTGTTCCTGCATCATCATATCGGCCAAAACGATGGCCGTGGCATTTTCAACCACTACCGGAATCCGGAGGGCAATGCAGGTATCGTGCCTTCCTTCTACCTGTAAATCAATCATCTGGTTGGTTTTAAAATTCAAGGTATGTTGTGATTGATGGGTGCTAGAAGTGGGCTTAACCACTGCCCTAAAAACCAAATCGTTACCATTGCTGATACCGCCATTAATGCCTCCAGCGTGGTTGGTTTGGGTTGTGCCCGATTTATCGGAATACCAATCGTTGTGACCACTCCCTTTCATATTAGCAGCGGCAAAACCTGCCCCGAACTCGATGCCTTTAATGGCCGGCACGGAAAATATCATGTGGCTTATCATGGCTTCCATGCTATCAAAAAAGGGTTCACCAATGCCCACGGGCATGTTAGTAGCCCTGCATTCAATAATCCCTCCAATGGAATCCCCTTCTTCCATGGCTTTCTCCACGGCTTCGTCAATGTTCGGGTTACCACCTGCTTCTAACAGTTTAGTTTCTACTTTCACCGGCCCTATAAGCTTTTTCGCGATTACCCCGGC